>CALACF010000187.1 GCA_937890245.1 uncultured Flavobacteriales bacterium | reverse complement strand
TGAAAACAGCGAACGAACCGGAATGTAGTTTTGAATCATGTCTCAAATGTCCGAATAAAATCTTGGGTATAAAAAAAGCCCCGGCTCTTGGCCAGGGCTCTTTGTATTGGTCCATCTCGACCGTTGTACCCGGAATGGGAATCGAACCCACACTCCTCTCGGAACGCGAGTTTGAGTCGCGCGCGTCTACCAGTTCCGCCATCCGGGCTAAGGACGGCGAAGGTAGGGTGTCGGGTTAGGAATCCAACGGCAACGTTACACGAAATGTCGTGCCTGCACCCTCTTCAGATCTCAGAACGAAAATCTTGCCGCCGTGGTACTGTTCTACAATACGCTTGACCAGGCTGAGCCCGAGGCCCCAGCCTCGTTTTTTTGTCGTGAAGCCCGGCTCGAAAACGCTGCGATGTTGTGACTTCGGGATGCCTTTGCCAGTGTCGGTGATGTCGAGTGTGGCATGGCCATTTTGCCGGCTGAGGTGCACAGTAAGCGTTCCGTCACCAGCCATTGCATCAACCGCGTTCTTCACCAAATTCTCTAGCACCCAGCCGTATAGAGGCGGGCTGAATTTTGCCTGCAGTCCCGGGGCAACATCAACATTGAAAGTGACACGCCTCGGCATGCGCGGCTTCATGTATTTGATCGAGTCCTGTACAAAGTCCGCAAGGTCCAAGCGTTTGAGTTCCGGTTCCGAACCGATCTTTGAAAAGCGGTCCGCCACCGTTTGCAAGCGGTCGAGGTCCTTGTTCAATTCCACAATAATTTCTGGGTCTAGCCCTTGTTCCTCTAGCACATGAACCCAGGCGAGCAATGCAGAAAGCGGTGTCCCGAGCTGATGCGCCGTTTCTTTTGCCATCCCAACCCAAACACGGTTTTGCTCTACCCGACGGAACGTGCTGAAAATCAAGTACGCAAACAGAAGAAACCCCGCGATGATGATCAATTGAATGATCGGGAAAAAGCGCAGTTGCTTCAACACCATCGACTCGTCATACAGAATATATTGGCGCCCAACCTCCGGAAGGTCCAGAACAATTGGAGGGTTTCCAGTCGAAAAATCAGCGATCAACGCCGCCGTATCCTGCAGTTCTGATAAGCCAATTCTCTCCGTCCGAACCAGCTTTGTCCGCGTGCTGTCAAGCAGTAACACAGGAATAGAAGCCGAGTTGATCACGGTTTGCGTAATGAAGGATTTGATCAGATCCGACATGACAGCGCGGAGCTCGCGAAAACGCGTACTCTCGTCGTAGTAGACCGTTGAAGCGCCACGATCGAATCGGATGACTGAGCCGCGATCACGCAAAACCCGGGCAAGCGAATCGATGGCCGCAGAATCCTGGCTCATCTCAAGTGGAAGGTTGAGCGTAAACTCAATCAACCCTCTCTCATTTTGGACAAGCAAGGGAATCGTCTGGTTCGCCTGAATCACGGCAGCATTTAGCGTGACATCACAATTGGAACCTGGGCGCTGCGCCTCGAGCAGGCGGTATCCTTCAATCAGGAGGTTGGCCTTCGAGCGCTCTTCTTCTCGAAGGGATTCAAACAGCCGTTCGGTGTAGCGTACAAGTTCGGCGCGCTGCACAATCGCCTCAGACCATAGCTGCACTTTGAGCTGTTCCTCTTTGCGCAAAGTCCGCGCAATTGTTCCAGAATACCAGAGCGTCAGCCCTACAATGGCAGCCCCCGCGACAAACAGGGCCACCTTCCAACGCTGCTTTTGGGCGAATTGCTGCATGCTGCAAGGTGGGGGAAAACCGGGGGAAACTAGTGGTGGAAGCGAGATTTTGACAACGAAAGAGCGCCGGTATTACCGGCGCTCTTCATCGAAGAACTAAGCAGTTCTCGCGTCAATCTGGTTAAGGTCCCTAGCCTTCTCAGGCGTCGGGGACCACAAGATAGGAAATATTAACATACATCGCATAAAAAACTCTATTCATCTCAGGAAAACCTTTGGTCGTCTCTTTTTTTGAGCCGGGGATGGGCGGCGATAAGCTCTGCTGCAGGGGCGTTTGCGCTGAAATTCGGAAGCTGCGGCAGTTTAAAAATCATCTTCGTCGTCGTCGATGATAACGCCCTGTGCGGGTGCAGGCAGAGGATTGATTATGGATGGGCTTAGGGGTGTAGCTGTGGTCGCGGAAGGAGCATGCGGTTTTGGTTGAGCGCCCGAAGCTGGCGTAAGTATTCCTGAAACCGCACGTTGCCTCCGCGCTTTCCGGAAGGCGTTGTGGGCCGATCGATCATACCAGAATTCGGGTTCGTCCACCGTGCCGCCGATGCCTAGAAAGAAGCGATGGCCGAGCCCGTCATCCTCAATGTCACCAAACTCGGAGCGTTGGTCGCGCAAATCCCGGAGTGCAAAATCTACGGTGTAGGCGAGGCTGCCATCAAATCCATAGCTGCCACCGATGCCGATGTCGAGTGCATCCGAGATGATGTGGGCGGGCGGGAAGCTGATCGCGCCATCGGCCACTTGGAATCGGTTTGATAGCTCGCCGAAGCGGACGTGTTCGAGGCGCCTTTGGAGGTCGTCGGCGTCCGCCAATGCGCGCATGCCCGGCTGGTCGCGGATGGCCGCAGGGATGCGTGTCAGCAAGGCAAAGTTCTTTAGGCCGCCGTTGTGGACAGTCATCGTGAAATCCGCCGCGAGCGCCGCGCCTTCTGGGCGGGTCGGGTCCCAGGTCGCGGATCCGTTGAGGGCGGCAATACCGTACAAGTTATCCGCGCGGACCACGTCTTGTCCGAGTCCTTTTGTGGAGGCCAATAGTTCGTGCAGATCAAGCGAGGAAGCCTGGGCTTGGACCGACCACCGAGGGGCGAGCCACTGGGCGGTGCCGAGGATGATGCCGCCACAGGTATTCACTTGGAAGCGCTCAATTTCAAGGGCACCCGATGGGGACAGTTGACCTTTTAACTGAGCATTGTCAAGGGACAGTTCTCCGTGGTGGGCACGTAGGACCACGGCCTCAAAATCGATGGCGGGCAAGGCAGGCGATGGCGGGCGCGTGTTGGTGGCGGATGTGGTCTGGGAGGCAGCCCTTGCTTTGAGGGAGGCTGCGAGGGCGGCTTCGAGGGCGGCCAGGTCCAGCGCGTCCCCCGACAATTTGACAGTGAACCGGGAAAGGTTGGGGGGCGCTTGGGCATGGGCGGTGAATACGCCGCCGGCCGTGTGGGCCTGCAGATCGACCGTGTAGCCCGTGCTTGCGATTTTGACTGTGGCCGATTCGATGCTTTGGAGCGGAGCGAGTGCGGGGGCAAGTTGGAGTTGGGTCGCTTCGAGGACACCTTGTATGGTCCAATCATCCAATGTGGCGAAAGCCGAAGTCGGCCCCTCAATGTCGCCCGACCAGCTGAGGTGACCATCCAATAGGTCGAGGGCCTCCAAGTGCGAGCTGCCTGGGCCACCAGAACTTAGGGAAGCATTGATGCTGGAGGCGAGGTCAGATGTTTTGCCTGACCACGAAGTGGCCGCCACAAGCTTGCCCCAATGAGAGGAGCCCGTCCAATGTCCGTCGCCTGTAAGGGCGCCTCCAGCAACAGTTGCCTTGAGGTGTGCAAAATCCAGCCGAATATGTTCGCCCGCTGGGGTCAGGCGCAGGAGGCCCATGAGGTTGTCGACGGCGAGGCCCGAAGTTGCCAGGCTCACGCCGTGGGGCTGGAGCTTGACGAGCCAAGCCGATTCGTTCCCGGCCAAGGCCGAGGCCGCTGCGCCAATTGCGACATCGAAATCACAACGACCAGACCACGAAAGGTCCTCGAGGGGGGCTTGAATAAAGGCGGGAAGGGCGGTTCTGACGGTTTGAAGGTCTGTCTGATCGCCGTGCAGATTCAGCGAAAAATCGCCGTGAGCATAGCGCAGGTCACCGGCAACCTCGACGTCATTTGCCCTTGCATCGAATCGGACCTCGGCCGTTTTCGTGGAGCCAATCCAGTCCATTTCAAAGTTAGTTATGAGCGTCGAAAAGTCAACGTAAGACCGCACGTCTTGGCGGAGTTCGACGGCCTCTCCGCGAAGGTGGCCAGCAATTTTCCAGGAGCCAGCCGCGTAGTTTAGTTGCGCAGTGGCGACATCTACCAGGGTTGAAAAACGCGTGGTGGGTGCGGTGGCGCTCTTGAAGTTTCCCGTCACAGTCACATCCTCAAGCCGTACATCGGGCAGCGCAAGATCAAAGGCCGTCCCATCGCTACCGCCATCCTTCCAAAAATGCCAATTGTCTCCGCTCGCGTCCGAAACCAAATCGACCCGCCCTCCGTGAATCAGCACGCGATCCACCGCGTAATTGGCCTGTAAAATATCCCAGAGGTTGAAGCGAACTTCCATCTTTTCGACATCCAGGAACGAGGATCCAGGGCGCAAAGCATCTTCAATTTCGACGGACTCGAGCAGCACGCCCACGCTGGGAAAATGCCGCCAGATCGAAGCGGACACCCCACCCACCTGCACATCAACTGCCAGATGCTTTTCCACCCCTCCCAATACGGCATCAACAACCGCAGCACCCTGCCGAGCTGGCCCAAACCACCAGCCAGCCAAGCCCAACGCCAAGACCGTCAACACGATGGCCATGTATTTCAAAAATCGGAGAAGCCGGGGAAGTCGAATCATCGAGAGCGGAAGCGGAATGCGAAAATTAACGCGGGAATTCGGTGTTAAATTTCGCAACGATGAACAAACGTGAATTCCTCCGCATTTCTTCCGCCGCCACGGCCGGACTTATTGTCACCCCATTGATGTCGAGCTTGTTGGGCTGTAGTAGCGCAGATGCCGCTGGCCAAGTCGTCTTCACCTTGCCGGCGCTCGGTTACAGTTTTGATGCGCTGGCACCAGAAATTGACGCTGCGACCATGGAAATTCATCATGGAAAGCACCACGCCGGATACGTTCGAAAGCTGAACTCGGCGCTCGAAGACCACGCGTTGAAAGGCTATAAACTCGAAAAATTGCTCGCCGATCTCGGTGCAGAAGACGTGGCCTTGCGCAGAAATGGCGGCGGGCATTTCAACCACAGCTTGTTCTGGAAAATCCTCGCACCCGGCAGTGGCGCCAGCGAACGCCGTTCGCTTTCTCCCCTCCTACTCGAGCGCGTGGAAAAGAGCTTCGGCAGCATGTCGGCGCTCGAGGCTGAATTGACCGCCGCTGGAAAATCTAGGTTCGGTTCGGGTTGGGCTTGGCTGTGTCAAGACGATAAAAACCCAGACGAACTCTTTGTGTGCTCAACAGCAAACCAAGACAATCCACTGATGCACAAGATGGTTCCGCGCAGTGGCCGGCCCATTCTCGGGCTTGATGTCTGGGAGCACGCCTACTACCTCAACTACCAGAATCGGAGGGGCGACTATCTCGCCGCTTGCCTGCGTCGGGTGAACTGGACGATTGTTTCCGATTTGATGGCGTAGTCGAGCCTGTCGAATCCGCCGGGCTTGAGACCGGACGAAGCTCGCCCACCCATGTCGAAGCGCCGCGCTTGATCAAGGTCTTGAACTGCGCCTTGGTTGGGGACAACACAATGCGCTTGCGCTCGGATTTCTTTGGTTTGTGCGACTTCTTTCCGTCGGCTCCTCGCTCCCCGCGCTCACGGCCCTCCCTTTTTTGCTTGACGTGCGCCATGCCCTCCCTGCCGAGAACTTCACGCCAAATGGCGGACGCAGCCTTGTCTTCAGGGTCGAACTGACGCAGCGTGAGATTTGTATGGCAAATTTCCGCGAGCATCACCGTCCACTTGTCCGGCTGGCCGATGTTTTCTGGGAAGCTGATCACAAGCATTCCGGAAATTTTTCGCAAATGAAATTGAGGACCAATTGCCAAGGTGTCTGACCCCTCTGAGTGATAAAACTGCGTCTCACCCACCCACAATGTCGTTTCTCCATCGCTCCAATCGCCCTGGTAGGCCTTTGGGAATTTCGACAAATCCTTCTTGCCCGCCGGCATGGGCTCAGTAAATTGAGCGGCGTTGCAAGAGGCCAGAAAAATAACGGCCAACGCCAATAGCAGGGGGGGTGAAATCTTCATA
>CALACF010000186.1 GCA_937890245.1 uncultured Flavobacteriales bacterium | reverse complement strand
GCCCTCAGATTTCGAAGGCTACGACCACGTCACTCCACGCCTGCAAGGCTTGCTCTGGCACGCCCTTTCCTACACGGACTCCGGCGTGCATTCCCCAGGCTCCAACGCCGAAGCGGCCCGCGCAACCGCCAGCCGCGCGACAACAAAGGCCGAAGAAACCCTCGTACAAATCACAGAAGAAATATTCAATCCCTGGCGCGCGCTCATGGAGGCTTACCCCTTCAGCACGTTTGGCGAACTTGATCCGCCCGCGTCGAGCGACGATTAAAACGGCAGCGACGATTAAAACGGCAGCTCGTACCGCACGGTCGCCGGCACACCAAAGTTCCAGCCCACGCCGAGCTGGGCCACGATATTTTGTAGCCGGCTCCGAAGCTGGCTTCCTGGCAACGCGCCGTCAGCGGGCTTGTCCAGGCTCAAGATGCTACTCGACATGCGCATCTGCAAGAAGGCGTGGTCGGACAGCGGCATACGGCCATACCACAGCCCGCCGATGTCCCACAAGCGCAGGTTCTCAGAGATGTCAGAGATGGCACCCCCGCTGTTTTCTTCAGCGCGCAAAAGCCGGCCGCCATACAGCCCGGCCCCCACTTGGTAGCGCCCCAAATTCAAGTCGAACAGCACGGGAATTTCAACGTAGTCCAGATGCTTGACCCAGGTTGTGTAGTCTCCGTTGTCAGCGTTGGCCGGTTTGCGGCTGCCTTTTTGGATGTAGCGCATCTCCAAACGGATGCCCCAGAAATTGTTCGAGCGCCGCACGTCGATGAAGCTGCCCAAGTCCAGGCCCAGCTTGTTGAATCCTGCCGTTGCATCTCCGTGCACTTGGCTCGCTGCAAAGCCCGCCATCACGCCGGCTCCGAAGTTCAAGCGCGCCTCACCCTGAGCGAACAAAGAGCTGGACCCGGAAATGAGCCCTGTCACTATGGCCAGGGCCAATGTCAATACTACCAGCCGGCGCATCATTCGGCCCAAGGCAATTCAAAAGAGGCGACTACCTCACCGGATTCATCGCTCACCACGGCCAGCAAAGTGCAGTTCTCGATCGTCCATTCATCCTCCCACGCCAGCGAGTAGTCCGCCTGCAAAACGTCACCTGCCACAGTGCTTCCTGAGATACCCCAAGGCAGCCCGTCTCCACCGCTTACCGACCCGCGCAGCATGTGATTGAACTCGTAGTCTTCCACCACCTCTGGATCAGCTGTGTAATAGAGTTGGGTGCCGATCAAATGACTTTCCAACACCAGCACGGCCAAGCGCAGCTCGCTGTCGAATCCACCAGAAAACGAGCCGTGTACATGCACGTGCACATCATTTCCATCCGCTATGGCCAAGCCCTGTAGATGCAGATAAGCAGGCTCGTTGAGCGCAAGATTCATCTCAGCTTCCCAGACGGTTGGCAGCAAACTGATACCGGAACCTCCGCGCCGATTCACCCGCCCGATCGGGTTGATTTGAAAGGCGAGCTGGGTCCACCAAAGTTCCGCTTCTTCACACCTCCAATCCGTATCGAAGGGTGCGGCCTGGGGTGCGGCCAGAGTGCCAGCGTGTACGCCGATGACATGAACGCGTTCGGGATTGGCCTCAGCAAGTGCTTCAGCCAGCACTGCGGCGGGGGGACAATTGCCACATTCGTGCGCGGTGAAATCCTCGATGACCACATGTGACAATCCGGAGTTCAGTGCCGAGAATATGGGGGGTGCGGCGTCGCCACGATAGGAAATTCCGAGATCGATCACCGGGTTGTCGATGACGTCGCAACCCGCTGGTAAAACCGCCAAGAGTGTAAATGCCGTGACAGCAATGGTGAGCCCACCAAAATGTGTAATTGTCTTCATCAGAAGCTGCTTGTGAAGGTGATTTCAAATCCGTTGGATGCGGGCACAGCACGGCATACGCCACCGATGCAGAAGATGCCCTCCCGTCGCTTTCCGTAGCCTATTGCGATTCGGTTGGCCCCTTCGATGTGGCCGACCGTGCCATACATGTAGTGCACGCGCTGATCGCCGTCTTCGTTGCCGTAATTGTACTGGTCCATGAAGCTGAAAAACCAATGCGGACTGATGGTATACTCCGCTACGAAGGTGGCCCAGTCACCTTTATCTTGCTTTTTCCCGTCCTCATCACGGCCCACGGTCATGATCTGAAATTCGGTTCTCAGGCTGTGCTTTGGCTTGATGCGCCAGCTGATTTCGGCAACATGGATGTTTGCGTTGACGATCCCTTTGAAATCGGTGGTCACTGGTGTGGCCAAGGTGTTGAAGTCGAAGTGGAAGAAGGTGTACTTGGCCTTCCACTTGCGCGAAAGCTTGCGCGAAATTTCCACGTTCACGTCGCGGATGTAGAGCTCCGATCCGGGCATCCACGAATTGCGCTCGTAGCCGTAAACCGCTCCGTCGACGCCGGTTAAATTTGTTGTATCCAGCGAAAAAGAGGTCGCCCACTGCGCCGCGATTCGCGTGCCGTACTTGCCGCCGAGTTTCGAGCCGCGTTCGAGCGAGTAGAACACTTCCGCGCTGCCACCGACCTCGCCCTGGGTCACCGTGGCATAGGGGTAGAGCGTCGCAGCCAGGTTGTAGGTGTGCTGCTTTGTAATGGCTGGGATGTAGTTG
>CALACF010000185.1 GCA_937890245.1 uncultured Flavobacteriales bacterium | reverse complement strand
TGGCGCAGATTGCCAATTGCGATTGGATCATCGAAGTGATTGTGGAGCGGCTCGATATCAAGCAACAGGTTTTCGAGCGCGTTGAGCAATTTCGCAAGCCCGGGACGCTGATCACGTCGAACACCAGCGGCATTCCAATTTCGCAGTTGAGCGAGGGCCGAAGCCAGGATTTCCAGGCCAATTTCTGCGGGACGCACTTTTTTAATCCTCCACGTTACCTGCAATTGCTCGAGGTCATTCCCGGGCCGGGGACACGCCCCGAAGTCATCGACTTCTTCATGGAGTACGGCGAGACGGTGCTCGGAAAGCAGACGGTGCTCTGCAAGGACACACCCGCATTTATCGCCAACCGCGTTGGCGTATTTGCCATCCAAGCGTTGTTCCACACCGTCAAGGACATGGGACTCAGCGTCGAGGCGGTCGACAAGTTGACCGGGCCTGCAATGGGCCGACCGAAGTCTGCCACGTTCCGCACCTGCGATGTCGTGGGGCTGGATACGCTCGTGCATGTTGCCGGCGGTGTGCAGGCCAATTGCCCTTCAGACGAGCGATCTGAAGCCTTTGCAATTCCGGACTACGTTGCTCATTTGGTCGATAACAATTGGCTTGGAAGCAAGTCAGGTCAGGGGTTTTACAAAAAAACCAAGGGAGCTGACGGCAAGCGTGAGATCCTGGTTTTGGACTTGGAAACGCTCGAATATCGCAGCAAGAAGAAGGTGAAGTACGCCACACTTGAGGCGGCAAAATCTGTGGATGACTTGTCCAAACGCACGGCGGTGTTGTGGGGCGGTGGTGATGAGGCGGGCGACTTTTACCGACGCATTTTCTCCGACGTGTTCAGCTACGTTTCACATCGGATTCCAGAAATTTCAGACGAGCCGTACCGCATCGATGATGCGCTCCGGGCCGGTTTCGGTTGGGAGCTTGGTGCTTTCGAGAGTTGGGATGCCATCGGCATTGCCGAGGGCGTGAAAGTTGCGACGGAGCGCGGTTTTGCTGTAGCGGATTGGGTTGCAGAAATGCTCGCAGCTGGTCACTCCACGTTCTATCGCAATGTTGACGGGGTCCGCGAATGCTACGATCCCGCATCGAAGAGCTACAAAGCTTTGCCCGGTCAGGAGACGCGCATTGCATTGTCAACGTTGCCGGCCGACCGCACGGTTTGGTCCAACAGCGGCACGACGATCAGCGACTTGGGTGATGGCATCTTGAACATCGCATTCCACACGAAGATGAACTCGATCGGTGGTGAGGTTTTGGAAGGGCTGAACAAGGCGATTGACTTGGCCGAGGCCGGTTACAAAGGACTTGTGGTCAGCAATGATGGGGCAAATTTCTCAGCTGGCGCCAACGTAGGCATGATCTTCATGCTGGCGGTGGAACAGGAATACGAAGAGCTCGATTACGCTGTCAAGGTATTCCAAGACACGATGATGCGGATGCGCTACTCGGGTATTCCGGTGGTGGCTGCCCCGCATAATATGGCGCTCGGTGGCGGTTGCGAGTTGTGCATGCACTCAGACAAAGTGATCGCCCACGCCGAGACCTATATGGGACTGGTGGAATTTGGCATCGGCGTAATTCCCGCCGGTGGCGGCACAAAGGAGTTCGCACTCCGCTTGAACGACGATTTGAGCGAGGGCGATATCCGCATCAACGCGATGCGCGAACGCTTCTTGACGATCGGACAGGCAAAAGTCTCAACTTCAGCTTACGAAGCCTTCGAACTGGGCTACTTGCGCCAGGGCATCGACGAAGTGATCGTCAACCGCCGCGATCAGCTGTCCCGTGCAAAAGCCGCAGCGCTCACCTTGAGCGAAGGATACAAGCAGCCATTGCAGCGACGCGACATCACGGTCATGGGCCAAGAGGGCTTGGGCATCGTGTACGTCGGCGCCCACTCTATGATGTCGGGCAACTACATGTCGACCCACGACCAGCTCATTTCTGAAAAGCTCGGAAACGTATTGTGCGGAGGCG
>CALACF010000184.1 GCA_937890245.1 uncultured Flavobacteriales bacterium | reverse complement strand
CCTGCGCTCACTGCTGATCGAATCGGGCGACCGCCTGATGCTCGTGGACACCGGTATGGGCGACAAGCAAAGCGAGAAATTTTTCCAGCACTACGTCCCCGAATTCTTCGATCTCGACGCCTCGTTGGCGGCGCTGGGCTATGGACGGAACGACATCACCGACGTGTTTTTGACGCATCTGCACTTCGACCACTGCGGCGGGGCGATCAAGCGCGGTGGAGCAAACGGCGACTTGCTCGTGCCTGCTTTTGATCGGGCAACATTTTGGAGCACTGAAAGGCATTGGGATTGGGCCGTGGAGCCAAACCCACGAGAGCAAGCTTCGTTTTTGCAGGAAAATATTCGCCCGCTTGAAGAATCAGGCCAATTGAAGTTTGTTGAGCGAAACCTTGACGCAGATGGAAATCCAGCCGATCGCGCCCTTGGAGCCATCGAGGGGTTCCCAGGGCTGGACATTCTATTTGTCGACGGGCACACCGAGAGTCAGATGCTTCCGCTGCTTGACGTCGGCGGCCGCAAACTGCTGTACATGGCAGACTTGCTGCCCTCTACTACGCACATACCCCTTCCATGGGTGATGGGCTACGATACGCGGCCGCTGCTCACAATTGATGAAAAGGCACGCGTGCTGGCCGAAGCTGCCGCCGGCGACTACACCCTCGTGCTCGAACATGACCATCTGCACGAGGCGGCCAAAGTCAAAATGACGGACCGCGGTGTGCGGCTGGACCGTACGGGTGAATTGAAAGACTGGGGCTGGTGAGGCGAGGGGTTGGGATGGGATGGGATGGGTTGGGATGGGATGGACTGATCCGAACACGCCTCTACAATGCCTCCGCGCATAAGCGAATAATCGAAGGGCCCGTGTAAACCATGCCCGAATAGACTTGGACGAGCTGAGCGCCTGCCTCGCGCTTTTCAAGGGCGGATGGCCCGTCTTCTACGCCACCGACGCCGATGATGGGGAAGTTGGCGCGTTCGCTGAGGTAGCGTACAACCTCTGTTGAGCGCGCGCGGACGGGGGCGCCCGAGAGGCCGCCTGCGCCGATTTCGTCGATGGCCGAAGGCGGGGTGCTGAGGCCTGCGCGTGAGATGGTCGTGTTGGTGGCCACTACGCCCGAGATGCCGGTCTCTTGGACGATCGCAACGATGTCGTCGAGTTGGGCGTTGCTGAGATCTGGGGCGATTTTCAGGAAGATGGGCCGGGCCGGTGCCTGGGACTGGGATGCGAGCAGGTCGTTGGCTGCCGAGAGGCTGCCGAGCAAAGCGGTGAGGGGTGCGCGTTCTTGTAGTTCCCGCAGGCCTGGGGTGTTCGGCGAGGAGACATTGACTACGAAATAGTCGACGTGGGCGTGCAGGCCGTTGAGGCAGGCCAAGTAGTCCTCGGTGGCGCGTTCGTTCGGAGTCGACTTGTTGCGGCCTATGTTGCCGCCGACGATGAGGCCGGCTGGGCGGTGCTTCAGGCGCTCAACCAATGCGTCGAGGCCGCCGTTGTTGAAGCCCATGCGGTTAATGAGGGCGCGGTCGGCCTTGACGCGGAAAAGTCGCGGGGCGGGATTTCCGGGCTGCGGGCGGGGGGTGACCGTGCCGACTTCGACATAGGCAAAGCCGAGCGCCTTCAACGCGTGCAGCCAGCGACCGTCTTTGTCGAAGCCCGCAGCGAGTCCGATGGGATGCCGGAAACGCAGGCCAGCTACTTCGACCGGGTTGTCGGTCACGGCGTACTTGCGCCGCAAGGCCCAGCCCACCAACGGAATGGCCAAGCCAATGCCGAGCAGCCGCATGGTGGCGTAATGCGCTCTTTCAGGGTCCATGCGGAATGCGATGGGCCTTAGGAGATTGGCATAAAGGTCAAACTTCGGCATGGTGTCGTGTCGCTGGTTTGCAAAAATGCTGCGATTCTGTGAAGAGGCAAACGGAATTCCGAGGCTGTTGATAAGAATGTGAATAGCGTTGAAACATCTCCATCTCATACGCTGGTCACGTCCGGTTAGATTTGACTCCCAAGTGATGTGGGGTAGAAAGAGGTTGACAACCGACGAAGTAGGACGCATGTTTGTGCATGCAACGCTGGATAGCGTCGAGGACGGTTGGCCACAAATCGCGGCACTCGTTCGCGACAGTCCAGAGTTTGAAACACAACCGGCCATTGACGATGAGGCCTTCGGCCCATTTCTATTGGTGATTGTTGCGGGCAACCTCGACTTCATCCGAGAGCACTTCACGCCTGAATGCCAGCGCGGCATTGTCGAAGCCATCACCCGGCATCTTGCCCAGATGATTGAATCAGACGCGACCGATGTCGCCCAGCGCATCACCCATGTGCGCAAGTTGATGTCTCGACTGAACAGGCCTTCGAAGAAAACGACATCCGCCATGGCACGCGGCGTGTTCACGCTCTACCAACTCAACGACTTTCAGGCCGAATATTTCGCTGGTCTCAACGTGCCCAACCCGCTATTTCTCAAGCGGATCGACGAGATGATGGCGCATTTTTTGTGGGACTGGACAGCGTTCAACAAGCGCTACAAGGTGCGGAAAGGCATAGCCAAACCGGCACTGGAAAAAACTGAAAAAACTGCGCAAGCAACTGGCTTAGCTGCGTCGGCGGTCTAAGTCGCGCTGCTGATCCCGGTCCTTGATCGTGTGTCGCTTGTCGTGCATTTTCTTTCCCTTGGCTATGGCAATCTTCAATTTGGCATATCCACTGTCCGCAATGAAAAGATGCAGGGGCACGAGGGTCACCCCGACATCGCGGAGCTTGCGCTGCAACTTGTTGAGCTCGGTACGTTTGAGCAACAGTTTCCGCTGACGGCGAGCAATCGGGTCGATGTGTCCCGCATTTGCATACGGGTCAATGTGCATGTTGAAAATGTAGAGCTCGCCCTGATGAAACTTGCAATACCCCTCAGAAATACTGGCCTTTCCGTGGCGAATGCTCTTGACCTCACAACCGAGCAATTGAATCCCAGCAGTGTACTCATCCCCCAAAAAATAGGTGAAACTGGCTTTTCTATTGCGGATATCGACAGACATGGGCCGCAAACTTACGGCTTGCGGGGGCTAACTTCGCCCCCGATTTACCCCCATATTCTGCCCCATGCTCCGCATCCTCTCCACCCTGCTCCTGCTGATTTTATGCCAATCAAGCGCTACAGCACAACAAACCGTCGGCCTGTTTCAAAACACGCCCGAGGCCTTTGACGGCTACACCTTGGTCGGAGGGCTTGGGAGCGGTACTACCCACCTGATAGACAACTGCGGGCGCGTGGTGAACAGCTGGGAAAGCAACTACACTGCGGGCGCTGCGTCTTACATGCTCGCAGATGGCGACTTGCTCCGCTGTGGAAGGGTTGAAACCGAATTCTTCACGGGCGGGGGCATCGGCGGTATTGTCGAGCGATTTTCATGGGATGGCACGCTCGAGTGGTCCATGCAGTTTGCCAATGACACCGTACACCAACACCACGACATCGCCTACATGCCCGGCGGCAACATCTTGGTGCTGGCCTGGGGCGTGGTATCAGGAGAAGAATCAGCTGATGCTGGAGACGTTGACGCACAAAGCCTGTGGCCCGAAATGGTGCTCGAGATCGAGCCCATCGGCGCAGACAGTGGTGCCGTTGTGTGGAGCTGGAGCACATGGGATCACCTCGTGCAAAATGTCGACTCTACACTTCCAAACTACGGCGCCCCCGCTGACTTCCCTGGTCGATTTGACGTGAATTACATCGGGCCAGGCGGGGCCTCTAGCATCAGCGGTGATTGGCAACATTGGAATGCCATTGACTACAATGCTGAACTCGATCAAATCATGCTCAGTTCCAAGCGCTGGAACGAGATTTACATCATCGACCACAGCACTACGACAGCTCAAGCCGCCACTTCAATCGGAGGAGCAGCAGGCCGTGGCGGAGACATCCTCTACCGCTGGGGCAATCCCATCACCTACGGGAGAGGCACGGAAGAAGACAAGGTGCTCTTCGGTCAGCACCATGCGCATTGGCTCACAAATGAGTCGGCGCTGTTGTTCAACAATGGTCAAAACCGACCGGATGGAGATTACAGCTCCGCCGACGAGTTTACTCTCCCTCTACAGGCAGACGGCACCTACCTTCTTGAGGATGGCGCCTCTTATGGCCCTGCCTCGCTCGACTGGCGCTACCCCGAAACTGGCAATGAAAATTTTTTCGCTGCACGAATTTCTGGAGCCCAACGACTTCCAAACGGCAACACGCTGATTTGCGAGGGCACAAAAGGCCACAGCTTCGAAGTGACGCCAGCTGGCGATATCGTCTGGGATTACATCACCGCCGACAGCGGCGCAGGCACCATCACCCAAGGCATGGTTGCTATTGGAAACAGTACCTTCCGCACCACGCGGTACGGCGCTGACCACCCTGCCTTGGCCGGCTTCGACCTCACCCCCGGCGCACCAGTCGAGCTCGACCCGCTTCCATCGGACTGCGAGATTTACGCTGGCTTGCGCGATGATTTGGCCGCCGGTCACTGGGGCTTCACCATCTTCCCAAACCCAGCCTCAGACCGGGTCACCGTTCAAAGCGATCAGCCCACCACGGCCGTCGTCCGCGATTTGAGTGGTCGCGTAGTCTGGCGCTCTGAATGGGCCTCGGACCGTCATATAATTGGCATTGGAAACTTCGCTGCCGGGGCTTATTTGGTATCCACTTCAAATGCTACCTTAGCACAACTCCTGATCAAATATTGAAACCATGCGCAAGCTCATTTCCACCCTGACGGCCCTGCCGCTCCTCGCAGCCATTTTCATCGGATCCCTCGCAGCCCCTTGCCAGGCCGCCACGCCGGGCACGCTCGCTTTTCCGGCGACACTCGGCGGCGGCGACTCGCTCACAGTCATGGACATCATTCTCGGCCACGGGGACTTGTCTGTTTTTGCAGCCCTGCTCGATACGGCCAACCTAGATGAAGTGCTCATTGGAGCTGGCCCTTTTACCGTGTTCGCTCCTGTAAACATGGCCGTTGACCAGCTCGATCCGATGCTGATCATCTCGTTGGTGTTAGACCCGGCATCGTTGGCCGGCGTACTCGGTTACCACATATCTGAAAGCCTGCTGATGTCCGTCGATATGACCGATGGCCAATCATTGGGTACGTTGACCGATGATGAGTTGGTCTTGAGCGTCGGTGACGCATCCATCATGGTAAACAACTACGCCACCATCGTCGAAGCAGACTTGGTTGGCAGCAACGGCGTTGTCCACGTGATTGACCAGGTCTTGTTCCCCGAGCAAAGCGTCGACGACCTGTCGGCAGCCACTTTCGCCGCCTACCCGAACCCCATCCAAAACGAGCTTTGGATCGCTTCTACTTCTGGCCAGACCTTGCAAATTCACGACGCCACAGGCCGCTTGATCGAGTCGATTAACATGCCAATTTCCGGAGGTCGCACTTTGATTTCCACGCAAGATTGGGCACCCGGCGTCGTGCTGATTTCAGACGACAAGGGCCATGTAATCCGCCTGGTCAACGACTGATGTCTATCGAGAGCAATTCAGAAACGCTGCGGGTTGAACAATCCGGCGGCGTGCTGACGCTGACCTTGAACCGCCCGGCGGTCTTCAATAGCTTCAACCGCGAAATGGCCACCGCACTCCAGGGTGCATTGGACGCGGCTGAGGCGGACGATTCCGTGCGCTGTATCGTGTTGACAGGCGAGGGGCGTGCCTTCTGCGCGGGGCAAGACTTAGGCGAAATCACCGCCGAGGACGGACCCGAAATGCGGACCATCGTCAGCGAGTCGTACAACGCAACGGTGCGCCGGTTGCGGAAAATCGAAAAGCCCATTGTCGCCGCCGTCAACGGCGTGGCAGCCGGAGCAGGCGCCAACATCGCGCTGAATTGTGACTTAACGGTCGCCAGCGAGAAGGCCAGCTTCATCCAAGCCTTTTCAAAAATCGGGCTTATTCCAGACAGCGGTGGCACCTATCTGATGCCGCGTCTTGTCGGGATGCAGCGCGCTGCAGGCCTTGCCATGTTGGGGGAAAAACTCGCCGCCCGCGATGCAGAAACGATGGGCATGATTTGGAAAGCGGTGCCCGCCGATGTGTTTGGGGAATATGTGGAGGAATTGGCCGCAAAACTGGCTGCCATGCCCACCAGAGGCTTGGGCTTGACCAAGCGGGCTTTCAACGCGGGCTTACACACGGACCTTGACGCGGCGCTCGACACGGAGGAGACCTTACAATTTGAGGCGAGCCAAACGGAGGACTACACCGAAGGGGTGAGCGCTTTTCTCGAAAAACGCGCGCCCGAATTCAAGGGGCGATGAGCGCTTGGATTGATTTATCTGCTCAGCTTCCCGCGGATGGAGCGCGGGTCCTCGCCTTTGTTCCCGGCCACCAGATCGTGCTGCCGGGCAAGCTCGAAATCGAAGTTCGCGAGGTCATCGTGCTGCGTTTTCACCTGAACTTCTTTGCAGACGACCAGGAAAGATGCGCAGCCCACGGAGCCCACTTCTTCTCTGGCGAAGGTGTAAGCAATCAGTACTTCAGATCTGTCAGCCATTGGCAAGCCATCCCATCTGGGCCGGGGCCTAGTTGAGGGCTTGTGGCTCGCCGAGCAGGAAGAACCAGCCGGCTATCCCAAGGAAGGTGTGTCGCTTTTTTAAGGCATCAACCTGGTAGATGGAGAAAATAGCGAGGTTGTGGCGCTCGGCAATTTCCGCACCAATTTCGCCGGCAATTTTTCCGAGGCCGCGGCTGACCAAGTCTTGGCCGTCGCCGCCGGGGTTGATCTCTGAAGCTACGTAGCCTTGGAGGTGAGAGGCAAATTGGGTCGAGCCGGGGTTG
>CALACF010000183.1 GCA_937890245.1 uncultured Flavobacteriales bacterium | reverse complement strand
TTATACGATCAACACGATGAGCTTGGGCGGGATGGCCATCGCCATTGGCGCGTTGGTCGACGACGCCATCATCGATGTAGAAAACGTATTTAAAAGACTGAGGCAAAATGCCAGCTTGCCCTTGGGCGACAGGCGGCCCTCGCTGCAAGTGGTCTTTGACGGATCGATGGAAGTGCGAAGCTCCATCATCATCGCCACACTGATCGTGATTGTGGCGTTCGTCCCCCTATTCTTCCTCAGCGGGATGGAGGGCCGGCTGCTGCAGCCGCTGGGCATTGCGTTCATCGTCTCGGTGCTGACCTCACTCTTTGTGGCCGTAACAGTGACGCCGGTGCTGTGCAGTTATATGCTGACGAACGAGAAGCGTTTAGCTAACAACGCCAATGGAACCCTGCTTGAACGTACACTTCAAAAGCAATATGGTGCGCTACTCAAGCGGGTGCTGCGGCGCCCATGGATGGTGATTGGCGGAGCCGTCGTCGCCCTGCTGATAAGCGCATCCGTTCTGACGGGCTTGGGGCGGAGTTTTTTGCCGGCCTTCAATGAAGGTTCGCTCGTCATTTCCGTGGTGGGCCCGCCTGGCATGTCGCTCGAAGAAAGCAACGCCGTGGGCGCACTCGCAGAGCAGTTGCTACTCGAGGTCGAGGAAATCAGCGTTGTAACGCGGCGAACCGGGCGAGCCGAGCTCGACGAGCACGCCCAGGGCATTCACGCCACCGAAATTGACGTGCCGTTCACCCTGGACGGGCGTACCAAGGAGGCCTTTCTTGGCGAGTTGCGAGAAAAATTGGGCTTGATTGGCGGGGTCAGCACGACCATCGGCCAACCCATCGAGCACCGCATCGACCACATGCTGTCCGGGACCCGGGCAAACATCGCGTTGAAAATATTCGGCGACGACCTGGGCGAAATGTTCCGGATCGGTGGTGCGATAGAACGCGCAATAGGCGGAACCCCAGGCCTGGTGGACGTCGCCGTGGAGCAGCAGATCGAGGTGCCCCAAATCCGCGTGACGCCTCGACGAAAAATGCTCGCTCGACACGGCCTGACAGCCGCCGACCTGACCCTGTTTGTCGACATGGCCTTTGCCGGAGAAATCGTCTCGCAGGTCTACGAAGGACAGCAGCAGTTCGACATGGTCATCCGACTCGACCCGGCCCATCGTGGCACGCTCACCCGAATGCGACAGGCCCTCATCGACCTGCCAGCGGGCGGCACCATTCCGCTCGAACAGGTCGCGCATATCCGCTCGGTTAGCACCCCCAGCATGATCAATCGCGAGAATGTCCAGCGAAAAGTCGTCGTATCGGCCAACGTCCAGGGCCGCGATCTGCGCGGCGTCATCAACGACATCAAGCTGGCCATCTCCAAAGACGTCGCGCTGCCCGAGGGCTACCGCATCGAGTACGGCGGCCAATTCGAATCCGAGCAGCGCGCCTCGCGCCTCCTCTTCACGGCCTCCCTCCTCGCCCTCCTGCTGATCTTCATTCTTCTGCACTACGAATTCAAAAATGTCCGCCTCGCTGGCATCGTCCTACTCAACCTGCCGCTCGCCCTCATCGGCGGCGTACTCTCCGTTCACTTCACTTCGGGCATCATCTCGATCGCGTCCACGATTGGCTTCATCTCCCTGTTCGGCATCGCAACCCGCAACGGCATCCTGCTCATCTCTCGCTACCAAGCCCTTGAACGTGACCTCTCAAGTGATTCGGCCTCCGTCCACGACCGGCTCCAAGTCATCCTCGACGGCTCCATCGACCGGCTCAACCCCATTCTGATGACCGCCCTCACCACGGCCCTCGCCCTCATTCCGCTCGCCCTCAAAGGCGGCGAATCCGGCAACGAGATCCAGAGCCCCATGGCCATCGTCATCCTGGGCGGGCTGATCACGGCCACCGTCCTGAACCTGCTGGTCATCCCGTGCGTTTACCAGCTCGCTCACAAGGCGCCTTCAGCTCGGGCCTAAATCGGCTGGGCCACGGCGGGTGGGCAACTTGTTGAGCTGCTGGATTGCGACAACCTGCAAAGCGGCCCATGCCGCTGGGTGGCAGGCGATCTGCCAGCAGGCGTTTACTTCATTCATGCCGTAACCGAGCGGGGCAACTTCTCGGTCAGGGTGGTGAAGTAAGCACTACTTTGCAGCATGCATATTAATATTCGCGCCGCTCTGGTGCTGGCTGGATTGGCCACGACAACGCTCCTAAGCGCTCAGACCCCCTTGATTGAAATCCAAGGCGAGGCGGACGTTTCTCCGTTTACTGACCAGGAGGTCACCGTGCAGGGGAAGGTCACCGAGCACTTTGGCGAGACGTGGTACAT
>CALACF010000182.1 GCA_937890245.1 uncultured Flavobacteriales bacterium | reverse complement strand
TGGCCCTCTTTGTTCGGGCCTTGGCCCGTGGCTTGGTGCTGGCTGCAGTCATTTTTCTACCCAACTTAAAATCCCAACTTGAATCGGCAAATATAGGTGTCGCCGCTGCTTTTCAAGCGTGCAAAATTGCAGTCGTCATTGAAGCCTTAAATCAGCGTTCAGCGCGCCAGCAAAACAACGGCGTGCGCACTGACGCCGCGTTGCTCTCCAACAAAGCCCAAGCCTTCCGTCGTGGTCGCCTTCACCGAGACCCTTTCAACAGGTAAATCCAGGATCGCCGCGATGCTGGCCCGCATCGTGTCGACATGTCCGCGAATCTTGGGGCGTTCCAGACAGAGCGTTGTGTCCACGTTAAGAATAGACCATCCTCCCTCCTGCACGAGCGCCCAAGTGCGGGCGAGCAGCAACTTTGAGTCGATGCCCTTGAAAGCTGGATCGGTGTCTGGAAAATGTGCACCGAGGTCGCCCATTGCCCGCGCCCCGAAGAGCGCATCACAAATTACGTGCAGCAGCACATCGGCGTCAGAGTGGCCCACAGCACCAAGCGGACTGGGAACGAGAATGCCCCCGAGCCAAAGCTCGTGGCCCTCGGCCAATCGGTGTACATCGTAACCCGTTCCAATCCGTAAATCTTGCCACATCGTGTGATGGATTGGCCTACAAATTGGCGGGATCCTCGTCCAGCGCCAAACCGTCGAAGCTCATGCGCATAGTGAATCGCAAGGTGCCCTCAAGCGGATTCTGCTGCGTTGTCGAAACGAGGTAGCTCATGTCCACAGTGAAAACCGTGTACTTCATGCCTGCGCCGAGGGTGATAAACTGGCGATTGCCCTTGGTGTAATGCTCGTAGAAATAGCCGCCGCGGAAGGCAAATACGCCGTTGAAATCGTACTCAAGTCCACCGCCAATGTTGACCTCACGAATTTCCTCCTTGAGCACAGAACCCGGCTCGATGTAATAGGTCCCATCGAGATTCTGGGTAACCAAGCCTGGCGCGTCGTAGAATGACTGGATCATACCAGTGGCTACGCCGACGTCGGGGTTGTAGCCACTGACGATCTCATCGTGGTTGTTCTGGTCGTACACAGGCGCAGAAGGCACCAAGAGCTTGTTCGCGTCGACCGTGAACGTCAGGCTGTTGTAATCGTCCATCAGCATGGTCATGGCCACGCCGGTCCGAAGGTTGGTCGGGATGAAGTCCTGTTCGGCCGATTCGGTGTAGCTCATCTTCGCGCCGATGTTCGAGATGGACAGGCCCCAGTTAAAGATGCCATCCTTCTGTCCGTAGCTGACCTTGTTGTTCGTGTGGAATACGCCGATGTCTACTGCGGCCGAGCGGCCCGGGCGAGAGTCAGCGCCTAGGATGTTCGTTCCACCTGTCAAGTTGGAATGGATGTAACGCGCGGCCACACCTCCCGACCATGTTTTGCTGAGCTTTTGGGCAAAACCAAAGTCCAAACTGAATTCAGACGGCGAGAAATCGCGGATCGCCTGGCCCGTGATATCGGTGAAGGTGATGTCGCCCAACGAGAAATAGCGCAGGGCCGCGCCAAATGCCTGGCGGTCGTTCAGCTTGCGGTAGCCGCCAACGTAGGCGATGCTCATGTCGTTTACCAAGGCACGGAGCCATGGGGCATAGCCCAGGTTCATCTCGAACTCGCTTTCAGAAAAGGCCATCTGGGCTGGGTTCCAATGCAAGCTGGACCCGTCAGGACTGAGCGCCACACCGGCATCGCCCAATCCGCTGGAACGCGAGTCGGGTGCGATATTCAAGAATGGGACCGCTGTGGTGATCGAGTTAAGCTGGAGCTGCAAGGCCGCTTCGCCTTGGGTCAACTGCGCTTGGACCGGAGCCCAACTGGAAGCCGCGCAAAAAATCGCTGCGCAAACGCCCGAGTAAATGGAAAGCCGTGTTGTCATGAGTCGGCGAAATTAAGGTGCGATGTTAGGATAAGCACACATCATTGAAGCATCATTGCCAGATCATTGAAGCAATACGAGTCGATGGGATGCGCTGGCTGTTCGTCCTTCGGGCGTTGTGACCTGAAGTTGGTAGACATACGTGCCGCGAGACAAAGGGTTGCCGCCGCGCGTTGTGCCGTTCCAAACGAGACCGTCCATGCGGTTTCCATCTGAGATTCTCTTCTGTGTGTCCGACCAAACGACGCGGCCGACGGAATCGTATATCCTCAAGGTGATTTCCAAGGGCACGCAGGCTTGATTGTGCAGAAAACGGAATGTGGTGGGCTGACTGGAGGTCATTGGGTTGGGATAATTCAAGACCTCCTCGAGGAATACTTCCAATGATTCCACCACGATGAAGTCAAGCCCAACGGTCGTTGAGTTGTTGTGTACATCCCAGGCCCTGAGATCTATGTGATGTCTTCCCGGGCTCATTTCGCTGAGTGGATATGCCAATTCACCCGACTTATATGTACCCAAATCGGCCGTGTAATAATCATTCAATACGAAACTCTGGTCGCCGTCCAGGGTTGCGCGCAAATCATGCCCGATTCCTGTTCCCACCGTATTGATACCCTGTTCGTCAGAAATATGCGCAAGGAAGAGGGCATCCTGGGATGTGGTGCCGCCTGCAAAAAACGTGGTGTCGTTGATGAAAAGAGCGATCTCGGGGCCAGCGTCGTCCAGAATCGCCTCCTGATCTACGCCCCCAACAATCAAATCCTGCGTATGCCCGTGGGCATCGATCCGTGCCCCCATGCTATCGGGGTCGCCGAGACTATCCAAAGCTGGCGAGCTCACAGCGTAATAACTGATCCGTCCCGTCCCGTAACTGTAGTCGATATCGCGCGGGACGACAAAGCTGAACTCGAACAATCCGCCCGTCACCTCTACGGCGCCCGCATGGACCCGGTTGCGCCACTCAGAAAAACTCACCGGACCGGCACCACCATCGTTGTTCTGCGTAGTGATTTGCGCCGGCTTGTCAAATACTGTCGGATAGACCAATCCATCAAAATCCACAAGCAAATTGCCCTCAAAATCCGCCACATAACCCTCGACGTGCACCTCTTCCAAGGCGGACAAGGTGTCGGCCCAAGCGTCTGTCGGCACGCCATTGATTGAAGAAGTCTGCACCGTCATCTCGGGGATGGCAAGCCTCAAAGCCACGTCGCCCAACAAGGTGAAGTTGCGCTTGTTCGAAGACGTACCCGACAAGGCGTGATTTTTCGTTCGCATCGCGATATCTCCCAAGCGTTGGGGCTGCCCATCGGGCTCATCAAACACGACGGCATAAAATGCCGACGTCAGCTGCTCGTTGGAAAAACTGTACACGACCCGCGTGGTCGTCATCATGGCAATCGCTGCTCCATTGGGATTCATCACCATCAACTCACCGGCCGTCTCCAGCTCCGGATCATCAAAACGGGCCAATTCACAAGTCGCCGTGAAGAACAACGGCATCCGATCGGCGTTGGTCCACTCGCGGATGGTCGTCGTATTGAGCACCCGCTCGTGGGCCCAACCGCGCTCCCCGCCATGACCTATGTAGTTGACTATCAAAGCGCCATCTTCAACGCGCTGCCGAATTGCCTCCTCGGCCTCGGGGTAGCGCTCGCCGCCCGGGGTCGAAACCTGTGTGTAGGCATCCATAAAGATCCTGCGCACGTCAAAGTCCGGATGCAGCTCTTCGATGTCCTGGGCGTGGCCCGCTGAGTAGAGGGTGTGGATGGGCTCACTGGGATTCCCACTGCCATCGAAATCGTCTGAGACGAACACGATATTGTTGCGCCACGCCCCAAACGGCCCAGCGTCGCCGCTGCCTGTACACCCAACATCAGTCGCTGCACTGTCCAAGTTCAAATAGCGCTTCACCTTGTCGACGGCAATCTGCGCTTCGTCGACGGACGAGCACGGAATGCGACCAACGCCCACCTGCAACTTATCCGAATTGGACGCGGTGGTCTCATCTGCTAGGAACGCGAAATAATCGTCCGACACATAAGACGACGTCGGCGACCAAGAATTCGAGCTCTGGTACGTGATGATCAGCGGCCCATCTGGGTCCAGGTTCCGATTGGCAAAGGTCCCGTCCCCCATGAGCTGCAAGTACTTGGGCGCAGAAGCCGAGTCCCCCAACATGGCGCGGTCGTAGAACATTTTCATGAACGAACGGATGGCCGTGGGATCGGGG
>CALACF010000181.1 GCA_937890245.1 uncultured Flavobacteriales bacterium | reverse complement strand
GACAAAAGCCAACTCACCAGCGTCATTTTCACCCATCAGAATCATTCCTTGACTTTCAACTCCTCTGATCTCGCGTGGTGCTAGGTTGAGAATCAAGCAGACAAGTTGGCCTACCACTTGTTCTGGCTTATATGACTCCGCAATGCCTGAAACCACGGTTCTTTGATCCACTCCCGTGTCTACCAGTAATTTCAAAAGCTTCTTGGTTTTTGGAACGATTTCGGCTTCGAGAATTTTTCCTACCCGGATATCCAGCTTTTGGAAATCGTCGAATTCTATCAAGTTCTTCACAGGTTCAAATGTTCTAGCGGTTATCTCTTTCTTTCCCAATTTGGCCACTTGCTCGGCAATGAGGTCGTCATCTACTTTCGAAAACAGAATGTCAAGTCCTCCGATGCGTTCGCCGGACTTGAGCAGCTCACTTCCGGCCGCACCCCAAGGCAGTTCTCCTAATCCGAACGATTGTCTGATTTTGGCGCAAGTGAAAGGCAGGAATGGCTCTAGGAGCACCGTGCAACTAGCAGCAATTTGTAGAGTAACGAACATGATTGTCTTCACGCGGTCTGGGTCAGTTTTAGCCAATTTCCAAGGTTCGGCATCAGCTAAATACTTATTTCCCAAGCGGGCAAGATTCATGGCCGAAAGCTGTGCATCTCTGAATCTAAACTTCTCGATATTTGAAGCGGTCTCGTCTTGCAAATGTCCAATCTGGCTCAGCGTTTCCTTATCTACTTGAGACAGCTCACCGGGTTGTGGTACCAGTCCATCGTAATATTTACTGGTCAAAACCACCACGCGGTTCATGAAATTGCCCAAGATATCGGCGAGCTCATTGTTTACTCGTTCCTTGTAATCAGCCCAAGTAAATTCGCTGTCTTTTTGTTCTGGAAATAAACTGCATAAGACGTAGCGCAATTCGTCTTGTTTACCAGGAAATTCTTCGAGGTATTCGTGCAGCCAAACCGCCCAGTTTCTCGAGGTGGAGATCTTGTCGCCCTCCAAGTTCATGAACTCATTGGCCGGCACATTTTGCGGCAGAATAAAGCCACCATGCGCTTTGAGGAGAATAGGAAATATGATGCAATGGAAAACGATATTATCCTTCCCAATAAAGTGAATGAGCGCCGTGCCTTCATCCTTCCAATAGGGCTCCCAGTCTTTATTATTTTTCTTAGCCCACTCCTTTGTGGCGGTGATATAACCAATTGGTGCGTCGAGCCATACATAGAGCACTTTGCCCTCGGCGCCCTCCACAGGAACGGGTACTCCCCAATCCAAATCACGAGTCATCGCTCGGCTTTGTAAACCAGCATCAAGCCAAGACTTACACTGGCCAATGACGTTGTTTTTCCATGCCGACGCATCGTGATGAGGCTTGCCAGCAAAGGTGCCTTCAAGCAAATAGTCTCGTAGCCAGTTTTCGTGGTCCCCCATCGGTAAATACCATAACGAAGTTTCTTTCAGCTCCGGAGTATTGCCGCTAATGGTGCTTTTCGGGTCAATTAAGTCTGTAGGGCTCAAATCGCTTCCGCATCTTTCGCACTGATCACCAAAGGCCTTGTCGTTGGCACATTTGGGACAAGTCCCAGTGATGTATCGATCTGCTAAAAATTGGTTCTCCGTTTTGTCGAAATACTGCTCGCTGGTTTTTACTTCAAACGCTCCCTTGTCATTTAGTACAGTGAAAAAATCCTGAGCAGTTTTGTGATGTTCGGGGGCCGAAGTACGATGATAGAAATCGAATGAAATACCGAATTCTTCAAATGCATCCTTCAGCATGAAATGGTATTTATCTACAACCGCCTGCGGCGAAATGCCTTCCTTTTTTGCCCTCAAGGTGATGGCCGCGCCGTGTTCATCCGAACCACAGATCCAAACCACATCCCGCTTTTGCATTCTCAAATAGCGGACATAAATATCAGCGGGCAAAAAGGCACCTGCAATATGTCCAATGTGCAACGGCCCATTGGCATAAGGCAATGCCGAGGTAATCATGTATCGCTTGGGGTCCTTATTCATCGGATTAACAATGCAAGTTGGATTTTTCCTTGTAAGGCGGGCAAAGATAGCCTTAAATAGCCACAATTTGCAGCAGTGAAGCAGCCCCACATCATTCCTCCTTTTTTAAGAAAGGGAGATATCATCGGTATTGTTGCCACCGCGCGACACATGGACATAGACCAGTTGACGCCCGCAATTATGGAAATTGAACGGCGAGGTCTCAACGTGAAATTGGCTTCAAACATCGGGAAGAAACAATTCCAATTGGCGGGTACAGATCAGGACCGGGCTAGGGCGTTTCAAGACCTGCTCAACGATCAAACTGTAAAGGCTATTTTGATTGCCCGTGGGGGTTATGGGACAGTGAGGATGGTAGATAAAATTGACTTGGCGGACTTCACGTCGAATCCGAAATGGGTTGCGGGCTACAGCGATGTGACAGTTCTACACAGCCGCATCAGTTCCCATACCGCGATCGCCTCACTACACAGCATCATGCCAGTGGACGTTCCTACAGCCACTACAGAAGCTATTGAAGCCTTACTTAGCTCGCTTTTGGGCGAAAGGGAAACGTGGAGCTGCAAGGGGAATATGCAGAGGGGCACTGTCATGGAGGGTGAAATCGTAGGTGGCAATATCAGTGTGCTGTGCTCGCTGCTTGGTTCTGAAGATCAGGTGAATATGGACGGAAAAATCTTGTTTCTTGAAGACCTGGATGAACATCTTTACCACTTCGACCGAATGATGCAAGCCTTGCGTCGTGCTGGGAGCTTCACAAAGCTGAAAGGGCTGATCGTAGGGGATGTGGACAATATGAGGGATAATACCAAAGCCTTTGGATTTTCAAGCGATAATCCTTGGGGTTCTACTGCAACAGAAATCATTTCTGAGTGCGTTAAAGACTTTAACTTCCCAATGATTTTCAATTTTCCAGCAGGGCATATTCCG
>CALACF010000180.1 GCA_937890245.1 uncultured Flavobacteriales bacterium | reverse complement strand
ATACACACCGCGAAAGGGCAGCGCCACTACCCCGGCAACCGAGCCGATCTGGATCAAGTGTCCTTTGCTGCTGATCAAATGCGGCGCGGCCACGCGACTCACCGTGTGCAGCCCCACTACATTTGTCTGAAAGACCCGCATCAATTCCTCTTCTGTCGTATCCCCCAAGGCGCCCATCATCCCAATCCCTGCGTTGTTTACCACCCCGTCCAAACGACCGGACGCCTCCAGAACCTGTGCCACAGCCTGTTCCACGCTGGCGGGCTCCGTCACGTCCAGGGCCACCCAGCCGCAAATGCCCGCTTCTGCCTTTTCAAACCCGACGCGCCGGCCCGTTCCATAAACGGTCAATCCTTTGGCGGATAAGTAAGATGCGATGGATTGCCCAATGCCTGAAGTGGCACCCGTCACGAGGATGACGCGCTCTGAATTGGCCTTTTGCTTGGTCGACATAGGGGCAAAAATAAGGGGAAAAAAAGAGGGCAAGCGATTTTCAGCGCACCGCTACAACCGCATACCCTTGCTGTCTTCCGACCCTGGGGGATTCTGCGGGAGCTGGTCGTGAAAGACTTGCCCTCAGCTGCAAATTTACGTCAGAGTTTCGAGGCTGCCGCGCTTGAAATCGTTCTTACCTTGGCACCCATGAACAAAATTCCTCAAACCGTATTTCAGCAGGCTTTTATGGGGGGCGTTCTGTTGCTCGCGGGTTACTTGGCGATGTACGTGATGTCCTTCGAAATGCTGCTCAGCGCTTGGACTTCTCTCTTCATTTTGGCGACTGTGGTGGTGGTGATGGTCAAGTCTTTGCTCGAGGTCCGGAAGAAAGAAGACCCATTGAATTTTGGCAGAGCTTTCATGCTGGCCTTGCTCGGAGGTTGGTTGGCAAGATTGGGCTACAATGTATTCAATGTCTTGCTTTTCAACGTGATGCGTCCCGATTTGAAAGAGGCCTATGCAGGTTTGGTCATAGACAAAATGGAGGCGGCCATGGCCTCTTTTTCAGTGGGCATGGAGGCTGCAGGAATCGACGTGGCTGAAATGAACGCGGCTTTGATCGACTCTTTGAGCATTCAAGGCCAATTGGTGGATTGGCTTTCATCCGTCTTTTTTCTCGCTTTGCTCGCGTTGATTGTCGCGGCTATTTTGAAGCGTGCGCCGCAGTCAAGTCAATTTGAAGGTTGACCGTGGAATACGCATATGACATAAGCATTGTGGTGCCGCTCTTCAATGAGGAAGAGAGCTTGCCCGAATTGATGGCTTGGGTGGACCGTGTTTTGACGGGTCGCAAGTACGAAGTCGTGTTTGTCGACGACGGCAGTACAGACGGATCTTGGGCGCAGGTGGTGGCCTTGAAAGCAGCCTATCCGACGCAGGTCAAGGGCATTTCTTTTGCGCGAAATCACGGAAAGTCGGCCGCCTTGCACACGGGTTTTCAGACGGTTAGCGGGCGCGTGGTGGTCACGATGGACGCCGACTTGCAGGACAGCCCTGATGAGATTCCCGGCCTTGAGCGCCGGATTTTAGACGACGATCTTGACTTGGTGAGCGGCTGGAAAAAGAAGCGCTACGACCCGCTTAGCAAGACCATCCCGACCAAGCTGTACAACCGCGCGACGCGCATCGTCAGCGGCATCTACTTGCACGACTTCAACTGTGGACTGAAGGCCTACCGCCTTGAGGTGGTCCGCGCGGTAGAGGTCAACGGCGAGATGCACCGGTACATCCCCGTCCTTGCCAAGCAAGCGGGTTTCAGCCGCATTGGCGAGCAGGTGGTCGAGCACAGGGCGCGCAAGTACGGCACGACAAAATTTGGTCTCGAGCGATTTGTGAATGGCTTCCTGGATTTGCTAACGATCGCCTTTATCGGGCGGTTTGCGACCAAGCCCATGCACCTGTTCGGGGTCCTGGGCACGATGATGTTTGCCGCGGGCGTGCTGATCTTTGGCTATGTTGGTGGGATGAAGCTCTGGGCAATCTGGGGGGATATAGCCTCTCCGCGCATTGCCAGCATGTCCGAGTTTCACATCGCGTTGGTGTCGATGGTGATGGGCCTGCAGTTGTTTCTGGCGGGATTTGTTGCTGAGCTGGTGATCCGGAACAGCCCGGGGCGCAACCAATACAAGGTCAAGGCCGAGCTTTAAAGGCCGCGACTTTAGAGGCCTCCATCTGAAATCACGCCACTGCCCAAGATTTCTTCACCCGTTTCCAGATCGTGGATCGCGGCGAATTGGCCTGCGGCAATGCCGGAGTGGGCGGCATCAAAGGCGAGCGCCCAATGCGTGGCGTTGCGCGTCAAGGTCGCCCGGAACAGGGGTTGGCGGTAGCGAATTCTCGAGAGAACGGGCATGGGGACGCCTTCCGCTGGGGCGGCGCCGGGGTTCACCCAGTGCATGTCGTCGGGGGCGATGGTCAGCCCGGCGCGCATCAGGCCTGGGTGCTCGGGCCCTTCGCCAACGAAGAGCGTGTTGGTCGCCATGTTCTTTCCGATGACGAATAGGGGAAGGGCTTTGCCGCCGACGTGGAGCCCGCGACGCTGTCCGATTGTGAAGAAATGGGCGCCCGGGTGCTCGCCAACAATTGTGCCTGTTGCCGCGTCGAAGTTGTGGGGCTCGTGTCCGATGCCGCCGCCGGCCGCAAGAACGACGTCGGCTGGGATTTCTACGATGGGGCCTTTTTGAACGTCGAGCCGTTGCCGTAAGAAGGTTGGGAGTTTGACTTTGCCCACGAAGCAGAGGCCCTGGCTGTCCTTTTTGCTTGCATTTGGCAGGCCAGCAGCCTCGGCGATTTCGCGTACGCGTGGCTTTTCAAGTTCGCCCAGTGGGAAAATGGCGTCGGCGAGCTGGTCCTGGCTGACTTGGCATAAGAAGTAGCTCTGGTCCTTGTTGGCGTCGCGACCAGCAAGCAGATGATGCACGCCGTCCTGCGAAGTCGAACGCCTGCAGTAATGGCCCGTCGCGATGGCACTTGCGCCCAACTGAAGCGCGGCGGACCGGAACAAGTCGAACTTGATTTCGCGGTTGCAAAGCACGTCGGGGTTGGGCGTACGGCCCGCCTTGTACTCCGCAAACATGTGCTCGACAATCCGCTCGCGGTAGGCCTCGCTGAGGTCGATAACTTGGAATGGAATGCCGAGATGGCTGGCCACAAGCATGGCGTCATTTGCATCATCCACCCACGGGCATGCATTGTTAATGGTCACGGATTCATCCACCCAATTTCGCATGAACAGGCCGATTACTTCATGGCCCTGCTCGAGCAACAAATGAGCGGCGACACTCGAATCGACCCCTCCGGACATACCCACGACAATACGCATGGCGCAAAACTACGCCTCGGCCGGGGGAATTTCGAGATGTGGGTGCATATTGGGGGCGCCCCGGGCAACCTTTTATGAAGCCATTCGTCAATCTTTCGTCTACCCCTGTGGACCCCGATGTTCTGCGTCGCTGGATTGAGCGCTGTCAGGCCAAGGACTCGCAGGGTTACCGACTGATATATGAGCGCTTTGCGCCGGTTATGATGCTTGCGATTCGTCGTTACATCAAGTCCGAGCATGATGCGATGGATGTGCTGCAGGATGGGTTTCTAAAGATCTTTGGAAACATCGATGGGTACACCTTTCGCGGTTCGTTTGAAGGTTGGATGCGTCGGATTATGGTCAACACGGCCATCGACGCGCTGCGGGCCCGCAAGTCAGTTTGGCTTGTCGGTGACAATGAGGAGATGCTCGACAACATCATGGATGATGCGTCGGTTGAGGTTGAGGAGCCGGAATGGGCAAGTTTGGGCCAAGATGACATCGTCATGGCGATGGACAAGCTCACGCCGATGTATCGGGCCGTGTTCAATCTGTTCGCCATCGAGCAGTTTGGGCACAAAGAAATTGCGCTTAAGCTGGATATCAGTGAGGGCACATCGAAGTCTAATTACGCCAAGGCGCGCAGAAACCTCAAGGTGATCTTGAGGGCGAAGCTGGCAGGAGAAAACCGAGGAGACAAATGACCGAAGGAGGATCTTTTGACGAAAGCACTGGCCACCCGCAGGGGTCGTCGGATGACCGCAAGAAGAAGGCAGGCGCACCGCTCGAAGCGGGCATGCGCAAGGCTTTAGACCGGGCGCCAGGATTGGCAGCTCCGGCGTGGTCGTGGATGGAAGGGGCTCTCCAAGGCGGAGCAGTGGCCGCTGGTGCGGCCCAAGGCGCGCGTTGGATTTTGCATGCCCGTTTGGGTGCAGCCGCTGTTGGTGGTGCCATGGTGATGTGGGGCGGATATGTATGGCTGAACGACGATGAGGACCAGCGACCTGAAGATCAAATCATCGTAGAAGCTGTCGACCTCGAGGAAAATTCGACACCGGACCAGGACGCCTTGTCGACAAATTATCCGGTTTCCGTCGATGGAGAGCCTTTGCCTGTCGAGCCCGCAGCGCCCAAGCCGACAACGGTGTTGCCGGACCCCGCTGCGAAACCCGCTGCGAAACCCGTGGGTATCAGCCACGCCAAGCCGGCGCCGAGTGCATCGTCAAGTGCCGCGCCTGAGGAAACTGAAAACGTCCGCCTTAAACGGAATTGGAATGATGTACCAGCTGAGGAGCGAACCGCATTTGGGTCGACCCTTGATGCGGCATGCGTAGGGGCAGAGGTCGCCTTTTCCACAACGCATCAACTGGGAGGGACACGTGTGCTGTGGAATTTTGGCGATGGTCATTTCTCTGCTGATTACACACCTTCTCATGTCTTTAACGAGGCAGGCGTATACGATGTGACGCTGAGCTTGACGCGGAATGCTGACGGTATGATCCGAACGCGGACGATCAAGAATATGGTGACCATCCATCCCAAGCCGACCGCCGGATTCAGCTGGGAGTTCCCGCGTCTAGCTGCCGACCGTCCGTTGGTAATCTTTGAGAACTTGAGCACGGAGGCCGCTTCGAGTACTTGGGTTTTCGACGGAGATTTGGTGGTCGATGAATTCGCACCAGCCGTAGAAATGGAACGCGTCGGTGAGCATACCGTACAATTGGTGGTCAGCAATGCGATGGGCTGCCAAGCGACGCTCAGCCAACACGTGGAGGTCGGCAACCGTTTTGGCTTGAAAGCGCCAGCTCGATTCAGCCCCAACGGTGACGATTTGTACGACGTCTTTTTGCCCGACGGCCTTCGTAATTCACCGGGCACCTTCGTGCTGCGGGTCTCTACGCCTGATGGAACGCTCATTTATGAGACGACCACCATCCGAAAACCATGGGATGGCAAGCTATTGGACGGCTCGACGGCGCAGAGCGGGTCGCTCTTCCAGTGGTCTGTTATTGAGCGATATGATGATGGGTCGTTGGGCTACTACTCCGATGTGCTCGAGGTCGAATGATCTGATTTTACTGGAGCGCCTTGCTGAATTGGCCTTATTCATAAAATGTTTGGGGAAAGATTGCACCGAGCGCAACCAATTCGTGGGGGTTTCGGTTCTTCCTTTGTCTCTGCAAGACTTTACCTGATCTCAACCATGACTGGACGTTTATGTATGGCAATTCTCATGGCTTTGTCCATGCCAATTGCAGCCCAGAACACCCTCATTTTTGACGGAACCGTCGACATGTGCGACGGCGTTTTTGTCGACGATGGCGATGGCGCGGCGTACTCTGAGAATGAATACACGTTTACGATTTGTCCGGACAGTCCTGATGACGTAGTGTCTGTAGATTTTGTGGCCTTCAACTTGGAGACCAACCCGAACCCAAACAACAGCGACTACCTGTACATTTATGACGGGCCGGATGACAGTGCTCTGTCGATGGGAAGCTACACGGGAACCACTTTGCAGGGCTTGCCTGTGACAGCTACGGTAAACAATCCGTCGGGCTGTTTGACCTTTGTTTTCCAGAGCACGGGAACGAACACGGGTTGTGGCGGCGGCGTAGGTTGCCCAGGTTGGGAAGGAATTGTTACGTGCACCACGCCGTGCGATCCACCGACTGCGGCTTCTGTAATTCTCGACCCTGTTCCGCTCGACATGGCCGCCCAGTCTGTAGGGGTTTGCATGGGACAGCCCTTGCAATTTGGAGATGCCGGTTCAGCGGCTGCACCGACGTTCACGCTCGACCAATGGGTGTGGAACTTTGACAACGGTGAGATTGACTCCTTGAGCGGGGGTGCCAACGTCTTTTACACCTTTGATGAGCCCGGTGAGTATGTCGTCCAGCTTTCAGTGGTCGATAACAACGGCTGCGTCTCGCTAAATGTTCAGCCTTTACAGGTTCTGGTGAGCACAATTCCAGAGTTTAACAGTCTGGCGAGCACGCCGATTTGCGCAGGCAGTCCTGGCTTTGTCGATGGCAACCCGGTGCAGTCTATAACATGGACTGCTTTGCCGCCCCAGGTGGTTTCTGGAGAAACCTATTTGGCTGACGGAGCGGGCTTCTCTTACACCTCCGATTTGAACTTTGATTTTTTCGAGGACGGAGCTACATTGGATGACTGCGACGATTTGATTTCGATAACAGTGAATATGGAGCACAGTTATTTGGGCGATTTGGCCTTGAGCATTCAATGCCCCAATGGAACGCTGGTCGATTTGATGACTTTCCCCAATGGCGGCGGCGGCACGTTCCTCGGCGAGGCTGTGGATGACGGGTCAAATTTGGCTGGAACAGGCTACGATTACGGTTGGTCGCCCAACCCGGACTTTGCGACAAACATCAACGATAACACGAACTGGACGCAGACGGTCTACACGGACAACGCGGGCAACGCGGAGAACAACAATATTGTCAACCCCGGCTTATACACATCGGAAAATACCCTTTGCGATTTGGTGGGCTGCCCTTTGAATGGCACGTGGACTTTTTCTGTGCTGGACAACCTGGCCATCGACAACGGTTACATCTTTGAGTGGGGCATCAATTTGAACCCCGCACTGATTCCTGGTGTCACCACGTTCACGCCAACCATCGGCCTGAACGCCGACTCTTCTTTTTGGACGGGCCCAGGCATTGTCAGCCAGGATTTCGATGCAAACTACTGTGACATCTTACTCGAGAATCCGGGCTTTTATGACTACACCTTCACGGTGACAAATAACTTCAGCTGTTCTTTTGACACAACGTTGACAGTGGAAGTAGTGGAAGGTCCAGAAAACAGCATTACGGCTGGTCCCGACGTAATTTTTTGCGGAGACGAGGTACAGCTCCAAGGGGCCTTTATTGGCGGCGGCCCCTCGTCCTGCACAGGATCCGAAGGCACTGAGGTTGTCTGTTACGACAACAATGCCAACGATGTCTTCACGTATTGTCCCGACACGCCAGGAGATGGGACGATGATGACGATCAATTTGAGTGCGGGCCAAATTGAGAACTTTTTCGACCAAATTTCTTTTTTCGATGGAAACTCAACTGCGGCGCCGA
>CALACF010000179.1 GCA_937890245.1 uncultured Flavobacteriales bacterium | reverse complement strand
GCCGAGGGCAGCAACTGCATTTGGCTTGATGAAAATCGGACGGCCCTCACGCGTCTTGACCAACACGCTCGCGTAATCCGAACCGTTGTACATCGTCGACGCATAGTAGTTGGCAACGCCTGGGGTGATGTCCTCGGGCTTGTTGACGTATGGAATCGACTTGACCACTGGCGTCTCACAAGCAGCAAGTGTAGCGGCAGTCAGGCTGAAGCCCATAAACTTCAAGAAGTCACGGCGACCTGTATTGACCTTTTCGAGGCGGTCATCCGACAAGAACTCGTCGATGGGGCGCTCCGCCGGAAACTCTTGTCCGGAAATGCGTTCGAATTCGGACGTGCGGTCAAGCTCGTCGATTCCGGACCAGTAGGTTTTGTTTGCAGACATCGCTTAAATCCTTTGGGTAAATCCTTTGGGGCTCTGAACTCAGAAAATCAATAGTGGCACTTGGCGCATTCCCAGCCGCCGAGTTCCTTCACCGTGGCCTTGCCGTCTTCCATGAACAGGCGAAGCTCTTCGTTTCCACGCAAATCATCGCGGAGACGGTCATGCATCTCCTCGTAGTAACCGCTCGAAGCGAAGCTGATTTCCGCTTTGTTGTGGCACTCGATGCACCAACCCATGGTTAGGGTTGGCTTTGAAAGTTGAATCAATCCTGGAAAATCATCCATCAAAGCGTTGATCTCTTCTACAGGAGCGATGCGCCCAACAGAGAATTTACCGACGTCCCCGTGGCAGTTCTGACAGTGCAATCCGCCCACTTCAACGTGCTGCTGATGCGAGAAGAAGACGTGGTCCGGAAGGTTGTGCACTTTATTCCAAGCAATCGGCTCTCCACCGAAGTTGTCTTGTGGCAAAGCGTAACCGTTTTTACCCTCACCGTCGAGATAGGTTCCAGTCGCGGCATCAAAGCCGATGGCTTCATAGATTTTTGCAATCTCAGTTTCACCGTACCTCGACCCTGTCTTCACCGCCTTGTGGCAGTTCATGCAGACGTTCGTCGATGGGATGCCAGCGTGCTTTGACTCATCCGCAGAGTGGTGGCAGTATTGGCAGTCGATTTCGTTTTCACACACGTGAACGCTGTGGATGAACTTGATCGGCTGTGAAGGCGCATAAGCTTCGTAGACGCCGATGCCCATCAGCCCTTGGTATCCGATCACAACGATGTAGGCCGTGATGAACACGCCTAAAATTCCAACGAATACACGGTTGTCCCAGGCCCAAACCTGAACCCGCTCCATGTAGGTGCTCTCCTCGGCCAATTCGTGGCCATCCTTGAGGGCAACAGCGTTCTTCAAGACCCGCTTCACAGAGGCTGCACTCAGCGCAACAATCAGGAACAAGGTCAGCAGTATCAGGAACCAAAGCGTGCCCTGAGGTGCGTTCGAGCCGGCGTTGTAATCAATCGTCGGGCAATCCGATCCAGCGCCCGCAGCCAGGCCAGCGGATCCTTCTGGTGGATTCTGCACATAGGCCATGATGTCACCAACATCTGCGGCAGAAACGGCTTGGCCCGTCATCCAGCCATACGTCCCCACGTAACGTTCGACAAGACCCTTGATGTAAGGGTCTCCACTCTCAGCTGCAGCCTGTGGATCTTGAATCCAAAGCGTGAGCAAATCTTCACTTGCGCCCCAACGGTCGGCAATTCCCGCCAGTCCAGGGGCCGCCAATACTTCGTCCGTCACTTTGTGACACGAAGCACAGTTGGCGTTGAAAAGGGACTGGCCGTTTTCTACGTCACCAGTGTCCCAAACACCTGCAAATGCTGGGCTTACTAGGCCCAGGATGGCGAGCAGAATCAACGTTTTCGAGGCCGTAGCCACCGCATTTAATCCCTTCGCGTGTTCCAATCGAAACATGTTTTACCGCTTGATTTTCGGCGGCAAATATACCCAATCAAGGGTATTGTTTGGCCCCCAGATGTCAGCGTATTCCAATTACCTCGTTTTTTATCCCAATTAAGACCGCCAAAGGCAAGTCAGCAGGGACGACTAGGGCGTTGGGAAATCTAGTCCTGAGCGCGCGCATAACGCGGTGAGCTTCGAGGGGCGAGAGGAATTGGCCCGCTGATACTGCGAACAATGGAGGCATGGACGAGACGTTTACGGGCCAGCGAAATGTGGTGTCAGATTCGAGGTTTGCCCGGAGCGCCCGGGCGGTATCGAGGCGGCCCAAATGAATCTGAACGCGAAATCCAGGCGTCGTTTCGTGAACAGTCGTGTCGCGCTCCGTCAGCGGCACCGCCGCTTCGGAAAGCTGGAGGCTGGACGTCCCTTTTGAAGTGAAGCCGTGGCCGCCCCAGTCAACGTCTCGCTGGGCCGCAAATGGGTAAATGGCCTGGGCGGCATTGTGGGCTTGAACATCGGAGGACGGGCCTTCGATATCGCTGGGCCGATCGGGTGAGGCAGGGCCTGTTGACACGTTGGGCTCAGCTGTCGGGGTCGCATCTGTATTGCCGGTGGAATTGGACTTCGAGAAAATCGTTTTCCACCAGGGCAAATCGTCTTGGGCCGAAAGGGGACCGGTCAGCGCGAGCGCCAAAGTCGCCAGTGCAAGAC
>CALACF010000178.1 GCA_937890245.1 uncultured Flavobacteriales bacterium | reverse complement strand
CCTACTCTCTGCCTTGGTTTTCGCGAAACACTATGACCGCATCGATTTGCTAGAAAAGCGAACCGAGAAAGAAGTACAAGATGCCACGGCCGCAAGGTCCCTTCAATTGGTGCTCTCCGAGCGTGGATGGACCGCACTGCGTAAGGTCGGTTTGGAGCAAGCAGTTCGTTCTATTGCTACGCCAGTCGTTGGCCGTGTGGACGGAACTACCTCAGAGTTTCAACCTTACGATGTTTCTGGGCGATCAATAGGTGCTGTCTCAAGAAAATTGTTGCAGGAAATTCTCGAAGGCGCAGTGGCGCGTTTGCCCCATGTCCATGTTCACCTCGGTACAGAAGTCGTCGGAGTTGATGCCGCCTTGCGCGTCGCGTATTCGAAAAGTGGAGCATCCCATGCTTTTACCCCTTGGGACTTTGACCTCTTGATAGGCGCTGATGGAGTTCGCTCTGGCATTGCCTCTGCGCTGCATGCGGAGGGGGGGGAGGAATTTAAGAAATCAAGCCGTGTGTACCGAGAGCTTCACCTAACGTCGTGGCCTTTCCAATCTGATGCGTTTCAATACTTCTCAGATGGCGAAGTTCTTGTCGGTGGATTTCCTTCTCGGGATGGCGGTGGTGGAATGTTCGTGATGCACAGGCCAGAGCTCGCTCAAGATTTGTTCGATGTGAACGCTTCAAACTCCTTGTTTGCTCGGTTCCCTTCTTTGGAAGGCGCGTTGGGAAGGGAGGCTCTTGGGGAGCTCAAAAGGACCAAGCCCGGCGCAATGGGCTCAAAGCAATGTGCGCACTGGACTGCCGAGGGGTCGGTGGTACTCGCTGGAGACTCGGCCCATGCCATCCTGCCCTTTATGGGGCAAGGATTGAACACTGGATTGGAGGACGTGCTGGTACTTGCTGAGTGTTTAGAATCGATGAGCCAGCATGAGGCACTGGAGAATTACGTCGCTGTTCGTCGCCCGGAAGCTGAAGCTATATGCGCACTTTCTGATCGCCATGCAAAGCGACTGTTCGGGGAAATGTCCCCTTTTGAGTTGGCGTGGGAGGATTCGATTTCTGGTGCCTTGCTGGAATTCGGTTTTCCTTCAACGTATGCCTCGTGTGCTTTCACCTTGGAGGCTTTCTCGGAAATTATCCAAAGAGAAGAGGCTGTGTTGGAGAGGTCGAAAGCAACGAGCAAGTTGAGGGACATTGTATTGCCAGCAAGGGTCTTGGCTGCCTGAATCTAGTGTTTCAACGGCTTGATTAAGTACGGCACCTCTGCTTTGAGCGAAAGATGTCAATTTCTCCACCTCTTTGGCAAAGTGTCTTTTGTAAGTCCCATTGGCGATTACTTTTGATGCTTAATAGGAACCTTAATTATCAGACCTCATGCGCGACGCGGTTATCGCTGACCTCATCGACCAGGAACGTATCCGCCAAACTGAGGGTGTAGAACTCATCGCTTCGGAGAATTACACGAGTGATCAGGTCATGGAGGCACAGGGCTCCATCTTGACGAACAAGTACGCCGAAGGATTGCCATTCAAGCGATACTATGGCGGTTGTAGTGTTGTGGATCAAGTGGAACAGCTGGCTATTGATCGGTTGAAGGAGCTTTTTGGCGCAGAGTGGGCGAATGTCCAACCGCATAGCGGTGCGAGCGCGAACAGTGCCGTGATGCTGGCGTGTTTAAAGCCAGGTGATACCATTATGGGATTTGATCTTTCGCATGGTGCGACACCTGACGCACGGTTCACCGGTGAATTATCGTGGAAAGCTGTATCGTCCTGTTTTTTATGGGGTAAAAGAGGAAACCGGCACGATCGATATGGACATGGTCGCGGAAGTGGCCCAGCGTGAGCGGCCGAAGTTGATCATTTGTGGAGCTTCTGCATATAGCCGGGATTGGGACTATGCTCGGTTTAGGGAGGTAGCCGACTCGGTTGGCGCTTTGCTTTTGGCGGACATTTCCCATCCAGCAGGATTGATTGCAGCGGGGCTATTGGCTGACCCGATGCCCCATTGTCACATTGTCACTTCTACTACCCACAAAACGTTACGCGGACCACGTGGCGGAATCATCATGGTAGGCAAGGACATGGAGAATCCTTGGGGCTTAACCACGCGAAAGGGTGTAGTGAGAAAATTGAGTTCTTTACTCGACAGTGCGGTATTTCCTGGAATGCAAGGAGGCCCCCTAGAACATGTCATTGCTGGCAAAGCGATTGGCTTTGGGGAGGCACTGGAGCCTAGCTACAAGGCATATTGCGGTCAAAAGGCCGTGGATTGCAAACGGGGAAATGTCCGGGCGCTTGATAAAAGCAAGCCGCAACGGAAACCAGCAAGCCGCAACGGACGGCTGGACGCTTCAGGCATCTAGATTATGTAAAGCTGCAGCAGAGAAAAACAAAAGCGAGCACATCTATGTTACAATACGGGGGGGCTATGCAACATAGACGAGTCAGTTTTTCAATCGTCCTCCAGGGGACATACACACACAGCCCCAATTATGTCAAACTGCGAGGGTGCGGGCGGGCGCGGTGCGGGGGGTGCGGGGGGTGCGGGGGGTGCTGGGACGCGAAAACTAGAGGAGGCCGTTTGTGTAGCTCAGCCAAAGCTGGGCTCTGTAGGCCGCAGCCGCGGCGCTGATGCGGTCGAGTTCTGCTTCGATGGCAGCCTGGCGGACGATGAATACTTCTTGGGGCTCGGCAATGTCGAGGGCCAGGCGTTGCGTGCTTTGTTCGAGGGCCCGGGCGGCGATTTGTTCGGCTGAATAGGCTGCTTGGTAGCGAGAGATCGCAGCGACCAGTCCGTTGTGGGCATTGTTCCGTTGGACGACCTGACGGTGACTGATTGCGGCGAGCTCTTGTTGGGCAATGAGGGCGTCTGACTGGCGGAGTTTGGCCGCGCCGCCGGCTCCGAAGATGCGATCTAGAGGAATACGCCAGCTGAGCGATGCATCCGCGCCACGGCGACCGTACAGGTCGGGAAGGTCCGTTCCGAATACGCCGCTTGCCGCACCGACACGGATGCTGGGAAGGAAGGGCTGATGTAGAGCTGTTTTGTGCAGCTGTTGGGCTGCGTCGAGGCGGGCTTGTGCCGCGAGAGATTCGGGACGTTCAATGGTCTGGCCCCTGCTGATGGCTTCGAAGAGGAGTTCGGTTTCTGCACAGCGAATTTTTTCGGAGGTGCTGCCCATTTGGAGTTGCAAGCGAGCTGTGGCGGCCGAGCGGGTGGCGGCGGCGGCGGCTTGGTCGGCGAGCAAGGATTGGCCCGCGCTCTCGATCAGGAGGGCCGAGAATTCGGGCGCGAGGCCGGCGCCGACCAGTGCGCGGAGTTCGGAGGACCAAGTGTTATTGGAAAGTATCCAGCGGTCCATGGCCTGCTCGGTTTGCTCGGCTTCCAGGAGGTCGTAGTAGGCCCAAGCCGTGGATAGATGGGCGGACGAGCGGACGGAGGCCAAATCGTGGGTGGCCGCAACGGCTTCGAGGTTTGCAGCCGCAGATGCGCCCAAAGAAACGGCGGGGGTCCAGGTTGCTGAGAGACCGGCACCGAGGTCTACACTGCGCTGGGCTGCATCTGTAATCAACTCGCCCGGTGCATTTATCTCAGCACCGGAAAGGGCGTGGTAGCCAGCGCCGAGGCGGACTTCGGGCAGCCACCATTGGCTCGCGACCAAGGCACGGGCGTCGGCTGATTCAGCGCGCGCCTGGGCGATGCGGATGGCCGCGCCGGATTGCTGGGCCTCTGACCAAGCCTGCTCGAGCGAAATGGTCTGCTGGGCGGATGTGGCTGGGGCGCACAACAGCGACGCAACCACGAAAATCAATGTGGGGAGGGCGCGGAGCATCAGTCTGTAATTTCGAGCGAGACGGCTTCGACTTGATCACCTGGGCGGACCAGGCTTTTTCCGGCGATGATCACACGGTCTCCAGCAGACCATCCGGCACCAAGAACTTCGAAGTGAGAAGCGTTGGATCGCCCCTCGACAATGGGACGGCGGACGACGCGGTTGTCAGGGCCGACCACAAGAACGGTTGCGCGGTCATCGTGCATCACGCGGGAGGCGACAGGGAGCAGCCATACGTCAGTCGTGCGCTCGGCAGAGAAGGCCACGCGGGCGTATTGGCCCGGTGTCAATGCGCCGTCACCGTTTGGAAGATCGATTTCAACACGCATGGCGCGAGATGCAGAGGCGAGGGCGCCCGAAGTACGGGAGACACTTGAAGCCAATGGTGCGCCGCCGACGCCTGGGAAGGTGATGGTGACCGGTGTTCCCTTCGAGATGCCGACCGCATCGACTTCGGGGAGTGGTACGACACAACGCAGTACGTGGTCTTCCTGCAACTCGAGGACGGACGCGCCGCCTTGGAGGCCACTGCCGACGAGGGCGCCTTCATCGACATGGCGGGCTGTGATGCGGCCCGAAAATGGAGCGCGAAGCTCGAGCAAAGCCACGCGGGCAGACAGGGCTTCTGAGCGAGCAGCCGAGGAGGCGCGGGCGGACGTGGCACGGTCAAGGGATTCGCGCGAGGTGAGCCCACGGGAAGATTCGAATGCAGAGGAAAGTCGCTCCCAACTCGCTTGTGCAGCAGCGGCCTCTGCTGCGGCTTCGATGTGGGCCTGTGTCAAAGCAGGGTTGGCCAACACCAGAAGCAGCTCGTCGTGGGCCACACGGGCGCCGATATCGACGAGGACTTGCGTGACTTGGCCACCTTCCATGGCATGGATGGCTACTGAGCGATTGGGCTCAAGCGTGCCGGTGACTTCGACTGTTTTTGCGATGGTGCCCGAGGTGGGGGCGGCAACTTTGACACGGACTGCAGAGCGGGCTGTGGAACGCGCGTCAGATTGGGCGTCAGAGCGGGCAGCGGTCGAAACCGAGGGTGTCGATTCAGTGGGTCCAGGGTGGGATTGGCCTGAACAACCAGCCAGGAAAATGGCGGCGGCGAAGAGGAATTCAGTTTTCATTTTCGGTCGTGACGGGGCCGGCGAGCAGAAGGTAGAGCGCCGGGAGGATGAAGAGTGTGATGAAGACGGCCGCCAGGGTGCCGCCGATAACGGTGAGTGCGAGGGGGACGTTTGCCTCGGTGCCGGCGGAGCGCGACAGGGCGGTTGGGAGGAGGCCGAAAACGGTGGTTGCGGCTGTCATGAGGATGGGGCGAAATCGGTCGCCGGCGCCTTCGATGATGGCACGCGTGCGGTCGAGCCCGGAGGCAGCCAGGACGTTGACGCGGTCCACCAATAGATTGCCATACGACACCGAAATTCCAACCATCATCATGGTGCCCATCATCGCCTGTATGCTCATCGGGATGCCGGCGAGCCAGAGCGCGGCGACCACGCCAACCAGCCCTATAGGGAAGGCAAGCAGGATGATGAACGGTTGGCGGAACGAGCGGAAGAGCGGCACGATGATGAGGAATGCGAGGACGATCGCCAGGATCATACCCCAGCCCAGATCGCCAAGCGAACGCTCCATTTGGGCCACCTCGCCCTCGAAGCTGATTGAATAGCCTGCCGGCAAGTCCATGTCGTCGACCAGGGCACGGATCTCGGCTGAAACGGTTCCAATATCGGAGCCGTCCACCGTGGCGTAGACGTTGAAGGCGCGCTGGAGGTTGAAGTGGTTGATTTCAACCGGGTTGCGCGAATCGCTGACGTTCGAGAAATTGCGGAAGGGAACGGACTCGTCGTGCAGTGCCGAGCTGACATTGACATCGCCCAAGACGTTGATGTCATCGATACGGTGGCGCGGATACGTCACGCCCACATAATAGTGATTGCCATTGCGCTCGTCAATCCAGAACGCTTTTTCGTAGGTCGCCGAAGAGTTCAAGGCGGACACGATGTTGCGGATGGCGTCAACGGGCTCGACGCCAAGTTCGGCCGCGCGGATGCGGTCGATATTGATGTCCTTTGTGGGTTGGTCCAGGCGTTGAATGATGCGCACATCGCGGGCGGCTGCCACCGTTTGAATGGTATCCCGCACGCGCTCGGCAATTTCGCGCAGCACCGAAAGCTTGTTGCCGATTATTTGTACGTCGATTGGCGCGGGTTTTCCTTCGTTCAAGGCCGCTGTTATCAGGCCGCCCGTGTCAAAGCTCATCTCCACACCCGGGAAATTCTCGGCGAAAATGGCGCGCAGTCTGCGCCCGTATTCCACCGTCCCAACCTCATGATTTTCTGTGAGCTGCACCCCAATAAATGCATCTTGTGTGCCCGAGTTGGGCGTGTAAGCGGCGGGCAAATCATAGAATACACCAACGTTCGAAACGAGCTGGTGCAGGTCGTCGCCCAATTGCTCTCGAATGATGCCCTCCATCTCGGCGATCACGTCGTTCGTAGCGCGCAGCGGCGTCCCGGATTCGGTCCGAACCTGGATCTCCATTTGCCCGACATCCGTGGCTGGATACAGCTCGTAGCCCAGGTTTTTTCCACCGACATATGCCAATCCAACAAGCGCCAACGCAAGAAAAACACTTCTGCTCGGACGCTTTAAGATGCGCGCGAGGCGCTGCATATAGGCAGCTTTCCAGGATTCGACGAGCCGCTGAAAACGGGTGAGTTTTTTTGGTTCAGGCGTGTTTTCAGCCGCATTGAATTGGCCTACACGACGACCAGCAAATCGGGCTGCAGCCAGCGGCACGAGGGTCAACGAGAAGACGTAGGAACCAATCATAGCGCCGGCCACCGTGATGGCGAGGGGCGAAAAAAGGAAGCGCGCGATGCCCGTCAGAAACATCACCGGGAAAAACACCACGATGATGACAAGCGTCGAGGCAAGCACCGGCGTAGCGACCTCGCGCACTGCGTCATAAGCGGCCTCCTTTGGCGGTTTGCCCAGGCTCAAATGTCGATCAACATTCTCGAGCACCACGATCGAATTGTCGACCAACAAGCCGAGAACCAACGCGATACCACCCAACGTGATCGCATTGATCGCCTCACCACTGAAGTAAAGCACCAGAAAGGATGTCAGCACCGCCAAAGGCAAGGCCACAGCCGCGACCGCAGCCGAACGCAGATTTCCGAGAAACAGCAGCAGCACCAATATCACCAGCACCAAACCGCCCGCAGCAGCCCGGGCCAAGCCAGAAATCGCGCCCCGTACATAGCTGCTCTGGTCGAAGATCACAGCCAGGTTCACGTCATCGGGCATCCGCTCGGACAAGCGCGGCAAAGCGGCCTTCACCCCTTCCACAGACTCAATCGTATTTGCACCGGGGCGCTTGAAAATCGGCAAGTACACCTGCTCGCGCCCATTAACCCGCGCGATATTCGTCTGAATCACGGCGGCATCCGAAGCGCGACCGATGTCGCTGATAAAGACCGGCGTCCCATCGCGGTGCGCGACCACGATGTCGTTGAAGTCCTCCACATCGATGATCATCCCTTTGGCGTCGATGCCATAATTCACGTCCCCAATCTGGGCGATCCCAGAAGGAATCATCGTCGTATTCTTCTGGATTGCTTCGCTCACATCGGTCTGCGACAAGCCATAGGCCTCCAAACGATCGGGGTCAACATAAATATGGATGCGGCGCAACGTCCCACCATAGGCCGCCGGCGCGACAATCCCAGGCACGCCGCTCAACATCTGACGCAGAGAGTAGTACGCCAAATCGTACAATTCCTTTCCCGACTTCGTGTCGCTCGAGACCGTGAGCAGCATCAGCGGCTTGGACGCCGTCGGGTCGAAGGGCTGGATCATCGGAGGCAGCGTCCCAGGCGGC
>CALACF010000177.1 GCA_937890245.1 uncultured Flavobacteriales bacterium | reverse complement strand
CCACCGGTAGGCTCGACGTCCTCAACGGGCGCACAGGCCAAATCATGCATTTGAACCACCAGCATTACGAGAACTTCCAGGCGCACCGCTCGGCACTCGACATCCCAGCAGCCGCCCGCGCATTCAAACGCCCCGCGCTCGTTTTGCACGGCAGCTCCGATGGGGCCGTCACCGAAACCAACGCCCACGCCCTGGCATCAGCTCTCCCTGATTCAACACTCGAAATAATCGATCGGGCCGGCCACACCTTTGGCGCCCGCGAGCCTTGGACTTCGTCCAAGCTCCCGCTCCACTTGGCCCAAGTCACCGATCGCACCATCGCATTTTTCAAGCGTTAGCTTGTCAACGGCTGATCACTCAATTACTCAATCACAAGCGGCATTGCGAGCGAAACTGCTGACCCAGCAGCGCTCCAACCGTGCGCCCGAATCGTGTAGAGGCCCGGTGCCCAACCCGACACGTCTAAGCCGCCAGCTCCGGCCGCTAAAGCCGCCGTCACTCGCCGCCCCATAACGTCGAAAACTTCAACTGATGCCAACCGTACGCCCACCTCAACTTGCAGGTCCACATGGGATGTGCCGCGCGAAACTGGATTGGGATAAAGACGCGCCGAGAACGTATCAGAAACGGCTGCTGAACCTTCGCCATGGCCCCATTCGTCAACAGAAATTATGCAAGCCGGCACCCACGATTGACCATCGAGAAGCCAGTCATCCTCGATCGCTTGACAAAGATGCGTCAGCGCCGTCACGGCCATGTCCTCAATCCGAGGCGTGCTGCTGTAGTCGTAGGAGATGGTCTCCTCTGGAACCGTCCAGCTTGGTCCGTCATAACTAGCGTCTAGAGCATTGCCACTTGCGTCGACCAGCAGGCCATCGTCAGCTACAGCGTCATTGGCATCCATCTTCCAATAGCCCACCAAAGCGTCCCAAGCCGGGTGGCTCTCGTCCAAGGAAGTGCAGGCCCACGCACCGATCGTCTCGTCATCCAATACCTCATTCCAAACCCGCACTTCTGCGATTCGGCCATTGAAGCCGTACGCCCCGTAAATGTCTGCCCCCATGAAGAGCCCAGCTCCGGTATCGATATCGCCGACCTCCGAAATATCCTCCGCCACATTGAAGCCGCCGTCCGTGAACA
>CALACF010000176.1 GCA_937890245.1 uncultured Flavobacteriales bacterium | reverse complement strand
CTCGCGCTCGAGCTTCACTACCAGAGTGACTTCGAGCCAGGCCTCCACGTTCGCGGCGACGAAGACCCTGTGGGCATGAATGACATCGTTGCCTTGCGTATGTCACTCGCCGATCTAGCTGAGTGCGCTGACCTCGAGTTCGAGGACTACGTGGGCCTCGACGAACTGTCGACCCTCCCCTCTTTCGCTCTGTATCCCAATCCAACCTCGGACCAAGTCGAAATCGTTCTCGACGCGGTTGTAGACGATGCGCTATTGCGCGTCCTCTCTTTGGACGGACGGGTTGTCTTCGAAGATGGCGTCTCAAGCCGACTGATCCGCTTATCCGTTGCTGACTGGGCACCTGGCGTATACGCCGTCCAGCTCACCAGCGATGGCGTTTCACGCGTCGAACGCCTCTTGGTGCGCTAAGCACATCTTGCGAGCGCTCTTTTGCAAGCGCTCTTCGCGAGCGCTCTTTTGCGAGCTCATCTGGAAAGCCGGATCTCCTGTGTTGGGGGTCCGGCTTTTTTGTGGGGCAAGTTGGCGAACTCGGCGAGCTTCACTTCCGTGCTCGCGTCTCGGCAAGGGTACATGAAAAAGCTATCGGCTTATGTGAACTTAGGCGAGCCGGGCGATAACGGTAGATCGGGCGACGACCTTCTGCCCCACTTCAACTTGGATCGAAGCATCAAGCGGCAGGTAGAAGTCGATGCGCGAGCCGAAGAGGATGAAGCCCACTTCTTGGCCTTGCGTCAGTTGATCACCGGGCTGAACGTACCAGCGCAGGCGGCGGGCGACGGCACCAGCGACTTGGCGAAAAAGCACCGTGCCGCCTGCCGAATCCTTACTCGGAGGGACATCGACAACGAAGGTGCTGCGCTCATTTAACGTCGAAGACTTTGGGTGCCAGGCGACCAGGTATTTGCCCGGGTGGTACTTAAAAGCGGCGAGGCGACCCGCCACGGGCGACCATTGGGCGTGGACGTTGAAGATCGAAAGGAAGACACTGACCTTTTGCACGCGCGCGCCGAAGTGCTCGTCTTCGAAGACCTCTTCGATTAGGACTACTTTTCCGTCACTGACGGCTGTGACCTCAGATGGATTGGCATAAATCGGACGCGGAGGAATGCGGAAGAACCACAGCATGAGCAGGCCGACAGCCGCAAGCACAAGACCGGCAAGAAGACAGAAGTAAGCCACTACGAATGTGGCGGCCCAGAAGCCAATGAGAATGCGGTGGCCCGCTCGGTGAATGGTGGTCATGGCGTGAGCGTTGGGCAGGAAAAAAGATAGACCAGGCTCAGTGGGAGGGCGAGAAATACGGCGTCAAATCGGTCGAGGACGCCACCGTGGCCAGGCAAGATGCTGCCGCTGTCGGAGACTTTGCAACGGCGTTTAACGACACTTTCAAGTAGATCGCCGAGGGTGCCAAAGACGGCGATGATTGCGGCCAAGCACAGCCAGTCCGATGTGCAGAGGCCAGCCGTGGGGAACCAGCCAGGCAGTTGGAGGGCGATGATGACGGTGAGCACTGTGCCGCCAGCCCAACCTTCCCATGTCTTTCCCGGAGAGTATCGTGGCCACATCTTTCGTCGCCCCAGCCCGAGGGTTTTTCCCGACAAATAGGCCCCCGTGTCTTGCGTCCAAATCAGGAGGAACCAAGCGGTGGCGAGGGCGGGACCAAAACAGGCCACCAAAGCAGCAACGCCCAACATGGGTGCTGCAATCCACAGGAGGCCAGCGGCAAAGGCCAGCACGCTGCGGCTGCGGCCGAGCGGAGCTTGCCGTGTCAGCATTGTGGCCAACTCGAAGATGCCGACTGCGGCCAGGGCTCCAAAAAGGGTGAGCGTTGTCCACGGGCCAGCCCAGAAGGCAGCCAAGATGGCCGCCACCAAAATGGCTCCCGTCAGCGCTCTGCGCTTCACGCTTTGTCTGCAGATTCGGGTGCAGCGAAAGGCCGCGGTCCCAAGATCTTCTCGAGGTCCTCCCGGAAAAGCACCTCCTTCTCGAGCAGGCGCTCAGCGAGGGAGGTCAGCTTGTCCTTGTGCTCGACCAAGATGGCCCGAGCGGTGGCGTAAGCCTTCTCGATGATCTTGCCGATTTCCTCGTCGATGATTTGAGCCGTGGCTTCACTGTACGGCTTGGTGAACATCGAATTGTTATCGGCGTTGTAGAAGCTGCGGTTGCCGATCTTTTCATTGAGGCCGTAAACCGTGACCATGGCGAAGGCCTGTTTCGTGACCTTTTCGAGATCGCTCAGGGCGCCCGTTGAAATTTGGCCGAAGACGATGTCTTCTGCCGCGCGACCGCCCAATGCAGCACACATCTCGTCGGTGATTTGCTCTGTCGTCGTGATGTGACGCTCCTCGGGGAGGTACCACGCCGCGCCGAGGGATTGGCCTCGAGGAACAATGGTGACCTTCACAAGTGGTGAGGCGTATTGGAGCATCCAGCTGACCAATGCGTGGCCTGCTTCGTGGAAGGCGATGGTGCGCTTTTCCGTGCCTGTAATGAGCTTGCTTCGTTTCTCCAGGCCACCTACCACACGGTCAACAGCGTCAAGGAAGTCCTGCTTTCCCACCTTATCGCCCTTGCGACGGGCGGCGATCAGCGCTGCTTCGTTACAGATATTGGCAATGTCAGCGCCGGAGAAACCGGGGGTTTGCTTGGCCAGAAACTTGACGTCGATCGATCCATCGGTCACCAATGGCTTCAGGTGAACATTGAATATCTGCTCGCGCTCGACCAGATCCGGCATGTCCACGTAAATCTGACGGTCGAAGCGACCGGCACGCATCAGCGCCTTGTCCAAGATGTCCGCTCGGTTGGTCGCGGCAAGAAGGATCACGCCCGAGTTTGTGCCGAAGCCGTCCATCTCCGTAAGGAGTTGGTTGAGCGTGTTTTCGCGCTCGTCATTCGACCCCATGCTTGCGTTCTTTCCACGGGCCCGGCCCACAGCATCGATCTCGTCGATGAACACGATACACGGGCTCTTTTCTTTTGCCTGTTTGAACAAGTCGCGGACGCGGCTCGCGCCAACACCGACAAACATCTCTACGAAATCAGAACCGCTCAATGAGAAGAACGGCACCTGGGCCTCGCCCGCTACCGCTTTTGCCATCAACGTTTTTCCCGTTCCAGGAGGGCCGACAAGCAGCGCACCCTTAGGAATCTTCGCCCCCAAGTCTGTGTAGCGCTTTGGATGCTTCAGGAAGTCAACGATTTCCTCAAGCTCTTCTTTTGCCCCTTCGAGACCGGCAACATCGGCAAAGGTGACATTGATGCCCTGGTCCTTGTCGAAAAGCTTTGCCTTGCTCTTGCCCACGTTAAAAATCTGGCCGCCAGGACCGCCGCCGCCACCG
>CALACF010000175.1 GCA_937890245.1 uncultured Flavobacteriales bacterium | reverse complement strand
CGAACCAACGAGCCGCCCCAGCTTCGGCCTTTGCCCGTGAGCACGCCCGTAAACTCATTGCGAATGCGCTTGTACTGTCCGAAGAGGTAGCCAATTTCGCGGCCTCCAACGCCGATGTCACCGGCTGGGACGTCCGTGTCCGGGCCAATGTGTCGCTGCAATTCCGTCATGAAGCCCTGGCAGAAACGCATTACCTCAGCGTCGCTTTTGCCTTTCGGGTTGAAATCCGAACCGCCTTTTCCGCCGCCCAAAGGAAGCGTGGTGAGCGAATTCTTGAAGACCTGTTCGAAGCCGAGAAACTTCAAAATACTGAGGTTCACAGAAGGATGGAAACGAAGTCCGCCCTTGTAAGGTCCAATGGCCGAGTTGAACTCAACGCGGTAGCCGCGGTTGACCTCAATACCGCCCTTGTCATTTGTCCAAGACACGCGGAACATGATGGTCCGTTCGGGCTCTACAAGGCGCTCAAGCAAAGCCGAATCGGCGTACTTGGGATTGTCAGCGATGAACGGAATAACGGTTTCGGCCACCTCTTGGACGGCTTGAATGAACTCGGGTTGACCCGGATTCTGGCGCTCCACTCGGGACATGAAGGCCTGCAGGGTTGACTGCTCCATTGCGATAGTGTTAACGTGTAAATTGGTATTTCGGCGGCGAAGATACGCCAACTTGAGATTTCAAGGGTAGCGCGAAAATATTCAAAGGCAGCCTGTCCGACCGCCGTCTACCGGAAGGTTGACGCCATTGATGTAGGCCGCCGCCGGGCTTGCGAGGAAGGCCACAGCCGCTCCCACTTCTTCGGGGTCGCCGAGTCGCTTCAGCGGCACGGCTGCTGCCATCGCGTTGAGCGCCTGCTGGGCCGTTCCGCCGACCTTGGCAGCTTTGCCTTCTGCAATTTGGTCGAGCCGCGCCGTGCGGGTGGGTCCGGGCAATACGTTGTTGACCGTGATGCCATCAGGCCCCAATTCGTTTGCCAATGTTTTTGCCCAGTTCGCAACCGCTCCACGGATCGTGTTCGACACGCCCAAACCGTTGAGCGGAATCTTGACGCTCGTCGAAATGACATTTACGATCCGACCGTACCCCGAGCTGCGCATGCCCGGGATGCAAGCTTGAGCCAGCAAATGGTTGCAGATCAAATGCTGCTCGAAGGCGGCCTGAAAAGCGGCAACCTCTGCTGTGTGGGCCAGCCCAGCTGGCGGTCCACCGGTGTTGTTCACCAAAATATTGACGGGTCCGCGCGACGCCACATCGGCCGCCGCCGTCGCCACCGTTTCGGGCGCCGAAAAATCGGCCACAGCAACCGCATGCGCCAGCTCCGAACCATCAGCACTGCGCCGCGCCAAGGTCCCCAGCGCCGCGTCAAGCCGCTCCGCATTTCGGGCCAACAACGTCACCCGGCAACCCAACGCCGCCAAGGCCTGCGCCGCCGCCAGCCCAATCCCCTGCGAGGCACCCGCCACCAGCGCGTGCTTTCCTTCAAGATTCATATCCATGCGGCGAAACTACACCGCAAGAATTAACCTAACGTTAACATTGAATCAGCGTTGTCTTAAAAAACCCACCTACATATTTGCGGCAGAATTGTAAGAAACTAGAAACCTCATGGTCACTCTATTCACCACCATCGGCTTCATCTTGGCTGGTTACAGTGTCATCGCAAACGACAGCGTACAAACGCTTGGAACATGGATTGCATCGAATCGTGAACGCTTCAAGTGGACCACCTTGTGGGCCGCCGCGGCCAGCGTACTGGTCTTCACCTTGGTTTACGGCTGGTACACCGGAGACGGCGACATTTCGTTCGGTCGCTTGAATAAAATTGCTTACATCGAGCCGAAATGGTACCACGCCCCTGGCTCCATTGGCCTTGGTACTACTCACCCGCAAGGGCATCCCGGTCTCAACCTCCTTCCTCGTCCTCTCCGCATTTGCCTCCACATTTGTCTTGGAAAAGATGCTAATGAAGAGCGTCGCTGGCTATGGCGTGGCGGCTGTCGTGGCTTACGTCCTGTGGCTTGGCATCGCTCGATTGGTCAACGAGAAAGAACATGTCAGTGAAAAAGCGGGCAAATTTTGGCGCGTTTTCCAATGGGTTCAACATTGCCAAGTTGGTCTCACTCAATTTCAATGCCCCCGCCTTTATAGAAGTTCAAAATTGGGGACCTGTAGGACAAGGATGGGGTGCTGATATG
>CALACF010000174.1 GCA_937890245.1 uncultured Flavobacteriales bacterium | reverse complement strand
ATACGCGCATACGAAGCCTTGAGTGCCATGCCAGTAGGCAGCCTGTAATTCACGGCCAAGCGCGGTTGCAACGAGGCGTAGGTTTTGCCTTGGACGTGCATCAAAGAGGTATGCAGGCCGAAGTTGGCCTTCATCCGTTCATTCACAGTTACTTCGTCTTCGATGTAGACATAGGCGTCGTTGGAATTGATGTCGGTTGCGCCAAGCAAGGTGTCGATGGGGTTTTCTTGGCCGAAATCAAGCTCGAGTTGGGTGGCACCCGGGCTGAACCGGTGGTGTGTCCATTTGGCGCCATAGCGGATGTAATGGTCGGCTGCCGGAGCGTAGTCAAAGTCGATCTGCGCGGCATAATCTTCAATGCCCGAGCGGTACAGCGCGGCGAATCGTGAGCTGATGGTCGAATCGGCTGTCGTCGTTTCTTCTCCAAATTCAATGCCCGTGTTGAATTGATAAAAGCTCCGGGTCAGGGTGACGTTTGAGAACAATTGTGGCCCCCACTCGTGGTTCCAACGCAGGGCTTGCACCGCGTTTTTCCAGTCCAACCCGAAATTGGACTCAGAGACCGTCGTTTCCCCTAAGCCGCTGTTTTCGCGGGTCTCATTGGACTTGAAGCCAAAGTCGTCTTTGCCGTTGAACGCACTGAAAAAAATACGATCCCGTGGACCGACCTTCCAGTTGATTTTGGCATTGAAGTCGTAGAAATAGTAGCGCGGATCGACATTGGTGTTTGATTCGTCTCCGCTGGCCGCATCGAAAGCGGGTCCGAGCAGGATGTCCAGGTAGGTTCGCCGTGCCGAAACCATGAAGGAGGCCTTGTCCTTGACAATAGGGCCCTCCACGGTCAACTTGGATGCGATCAGCGAGATGGTGGCATCGGCGTGGACTTCTTTCATGTGCCCATCCTTGAGGTTGATTTCCAAGATGGAGCTCAGGCGCCCCCCAAATCGAGCGGGGAATCCGCCCTTGGTGATGGTCATGTTCTTGACGGCATCCGCGTTGAAGACGGAGAAGAAGCCAAAGAGGTGGTTGACGCTGTACAGTG
>CALACF010000173.1 GCA_937890245.1 uncultured Flavobacteriales bacterium | reverse complement strand
CTCCCCCTTTTGACGAGCCACTCTTGCCACTGGGCTGGCTGCCGCGTCCTTCGCGCGACTGCATTTCGCGGTTCTTCGTGACATCGTCTGCGCCCGACATGCGCTCTTTCGAGGCCTCATCTTGATCGGCCCGGCGCTTCTTGTCCTTCTTCGAGGAACCACCAATTTGCGGGTCGATCTTGATGTTCGAGAAGTTGATGCTGCGAATACGGTTGATCGTCTGCGCGTTGCGTTTCCGCTCGGCCGTCAAATTGCGGTCGGCCAATTCGATGTCCGGCGACAGCGGGTCGAACTGCGGTGTACTCACCGTCTCGCTGAAACCGAGGTAGAGCGGCAGCTGAATGCCGAGGAAATCTGGGAATAATTTTCCCAGGGCCAATGTGGTGTTGGCGTCCACACCCTGGATGGTCTCTCGCTGGCGCTCTTGCACACGCTGCTCCAGGCCACCCCAGCCGGGGGTCGACATGTTGGCAGCCACGTTCAAGTGCCCGAGGTCGCTCAAGGTCGCATTCATCTGCGCCGTCACAGCCCAACCGCCTTCCTCATTGAAGTCCGAAAGGCGCAATTCGTTTGCCCACACAATGGCGCATTTCGGAAGACCATCGTCATCCGCAAAGGGGTTTTCATCACGGTCTGGGTTGCGGATGCCAATCATGACCGTCACGACATTGGCCAAGTTTGGATTCCCCTTCACCGTCAATCGCGACGACCCATCCAGCGTACTGTACTCCTGGAATAGAGGGTATCCCACTGGGCGCGAGATCTTCAAGTTTTGGAGCTTGCGGAATTCGATGTCGATGTTGTTTGCCTCAGGCCAAATCAGGTTCGGATCGCCCGTGTTCCATGGCGTGATCTCGAGTGGGATTTCGTACTCGTAGTAGTTGTCTACGAAATCCGATCCAAGTCGGACGAAGCAGGTGATGTCGCCCGTTTCGAGCGGCTCTTCTTGGCGGGCTTGTTCGGCGTGGATGAACATGCGCAGGCGCTTGTACATCCGCATATCGTAGTTGATGTTACGGTAGGCCGCGCGCGCATCTCCATCTTGTAATTCGCAGACCTCGATGGCGAGCGACTGCTCGTTCAATTGGGCCTGATTTGCGGTTGCCACGTTGATTTCGCGGATGATGCCCGGAGGCGTGACGTATGCGATCGGTTGTCGTTGGCCGTTCTCCTCTATGTTGACCGCTGAGATGGCGAAAGACGTGGCGGCCGGGTCGCCCGGTTCGATTTCTTGTGCGCCCGCAAGCGAGGCGTCGAACTTGCGCCACTCGCCTCGGATGAGTTCCATGCGCGCAAAGCGAAGGGTGACCGGCTCGGTCCAGCCCGTCATGAACATACGCATGAAACGGACCGAACGGAAGTCTGAAATACCCCCGACTGCCTGTTCAAACGAGCGGACCGGAATCTTAAACTGCAGCCAGCGGATCGTGCGCTCTTCGCCAGCGGCCGTTTCAACCGTAGTAACCATGATGTCGCTCAGGTAGTTGCGCCCTAGATTGGACTCAGTCAACTCAGAAGGGCGGAGCGAAATGCGGTATTGGAAGTAGCTCTCTATCGAGCTCAAGGTCAGGTCCTGGTTGATGTCCTCCGTGTTCGGAAGGGTCGTCGAGGCGATGGGATAGCCGTCCGGCTGGGCCGTGTTTGAGTTGCCCTCGTAGCCATTGAACCGCTTGTATCGCTGAAGGATATCCTCGTCCGCAGCCTGTGCAACCGGGTCGCGGAAGTAGCGGAAGTCGTCGGCCGAGGGGTCGTTCACTGCGGCGGCATATGCCTCAGTGCTGAGCTGGCCCTGCAAACCGGTGAGCCAATCTCCAAAGAAAGCCTGCTCCTCACCGCTATTCAATCCGTCGAGCCCCACATCCTGCATGGCGTAGTCACCCGTGGAGTTGTCGAAGGCGTTCACCACATTGAAGGTGGTCGGATCGGGGACCAAGCCCCAGTTGGTCTCCACGGTCGGTGCGTCTTGGTTGCTCGACGGCAATCCATTTTCAAAACCGAGTTGGCCGTCGTTCAGCACGTCTTCCGAGATGCTGCCCAAGTTGAAATAAAGGTCGCCACCCGTTGAGTTTTCTGAATCCTCATGGAACGGGTCCATCACCCAAACCTGGATGTACTCTACGTTGGAGGACTCGAAATCTGTCGTGATCAATGCCCGCTGCACACCGCCCCAGCGCTCTTCTGGTGCAAGCAAGTCACCGTCGGTGCCCAAGCCCGCGACGGCACCCTGGCCCTCAGCGGGCACGTAGTTATAAGGTCCGCGCTCCTGCGGGTAGAACGACATGTCGAAGGTCGGCAAGTTCTGTGGCGTTCCGAAAGGCAATTCCCGCAAGGGGAACACCTCGTCCTGTCGCACCAAGCGCATGCTGTGGTGGGCCCTCGCCTCCTCGGAAACCTGCCCGTCGCTCAATCCATTGCTTTGGTAGAATGAGGGGTCGATCGTGTACCATGCCAATTTCGCACGGTTGTAATTCGAGTACAGGCTGTCCTCAAAGTCAGCTTCCGGGAAAAGGTCCGGCTGCAATTTTGGGGTACTGGCCAGATGCCATTGGGTCCACGAGCGGATGTCAATAGCGCTTTGCGAGCCCTCAAAATCGTCAACGTACGCGTTGCCTTCCTTGCCGACAGCACGGCTGTGACCAGGAATCAAATAGGCCGCCTCCGCGCTCAAACTGATGCTCGATGGTGCGCTCGCATCGAGGAATGGCAAGCGATCCAGCACATTTGTCAGAAACTGGCTCGAGCGCGTCAGCGCGAAATCCGCACCGAGGATCGTGTTGTTCACGGGCTCGTCGCCAATGTTCACCTTCTGCGTCAAAGGCCGTTCGCGCAGATTCAAAAACGTGAAGCCCAAGGCCACGTCCTCGCTGGGGGCGTAGTCAAAACGCGTCCCGATCAAGGTCTTGGTCTGGATGTTAAACAGCGAATTGCTCTCAAGTGAGACCTTGATCGGCTGCCCAGACTCCATCAGGCCGTCATTGATGATCCGCACCCGACCCAAATTGTAGTCCACCGTGTAATCGCGGTTCTCGATCAATCGAACGCCGCCTGAAGTAACACTCACAGAGCCCTCCGGAATGTTGAGCGCATTCAACATAATTTCCGAGCTGATCTGGCTTTGGTACTCGCCCTTGATTCGGAAGCGGTTCAACGATGGCATCTGCTGAGCGGCCGTTTTCGTGCTGTCGTACAGTGGCTGATAGACGATCGTCTGGATCAGCGCTTGCGCCTGGGCAGGGTCTTCAACACGCGCCTCGATCTTGGAGCGCAGTGTGCCGCCAAACGGCTCAACCGTCGGGAAGAATACCCGCCCGTTCTGGCTGTGGATTGTGCCGCCCAGCGTTGCCGCGTTGTCGACGTAATCAAAGACGCCATCGGGCTGGGCTTGGCCATTGATATCAATGCGGTCCATGTCCAGGAGCTGCATGAGAAGCT
>CALACF010000172.1 GCA_937890245.1 uncultured Flavobacteriales bacterium | reverse complement strand
CGGCCGCAGGCCACCATGTTGCCAAGTATGTCCCCTACGGTCCGCTTCGCGAGGCCATTCCCTATTTGTTGCGCCGGGCCACCGAGAACTCATCTGTGGGTGGTCAGACGTCGCGCGAACTCGAGCTGATCCGCACGGAGTTGTTGCGCCGAAAAAGCAAGAATTAAGCCCGAGTCCTCAGTTGCAGTCGCAGCCGTAGAGATCTGTTCCCGCTGGCAGATCGACTGCGCGGATCGTGGTCACGCTATCGGTTACGATGAAATCCGCTGACAGCTTGGCATCCTCAATCCGATAAAACTTTTCGCCACGTGTGCCCTCCTCGACGCGCACCACGCTCTCGCCGTACTTGATCTTTCCCTGGTCCAGCAGCGCCATGATGTCGTTCATGTCGAGCGCACCACAGCGTATGAGGCAGCGTGTTTGGTCGTCACCAACCAGTCCCGGCTGGATGAGGAACTCGCGGACTTTGGCGTCGGGCAGCCACGACATACAGCTGCGGTTGCCGAAAAAGAAAAACGCGAGCAGCGTACCGAGCCCCAGGCCGATCATGTACCGCATTAAACGTTGTGAAAAATTCATACCAGACATGCTGCAAAGATGCACGCCCCGGCCGTGGGCCTTACTTTCGAAGTCATGTTGGATGTGAAAAATCTTGAGTTCAATTACGATGGTGCTGTGGAGGCCAATTCCACCCTGTCTTTCCCGGATTTTTCGCTGGCCCGCGGCCAAGAGAAATTGCTGCTCGGCGCCTCTGGAACTGGCAAAACCACCTTGCTCCACTTGATTGCGGGCATGCTGACCCCCGACGTGGGGCGCGTGATGCTGGCGGGCGAGGATTTTGGCGCCATGCAAGGTGCCGCGCGGGACCGCTTTCGTGGGCGGCATATCGGGATCGTATTCCAACAAGCCCACTTCGTGCAGAGCTTGACGGTACTGGAGAACTTGCAACTGCCCGGCCTGCTTACAGGCGAGACGGTCGATTTGGCTGAGGCCGAAGCGCTGCTCGTAGAGTTGGGATTGGCGCACAAGGTGCATTCCGCTGTGAGTGCGCTTTCGATGGGCGAGCAGCAGCGCGTGTCGATTGCGCGGGCTGTCGTGCACAAGCCCGGGCTGATTCTGGCCGACGAACCGACGTCGGCCCTGGACGACGGCAACGCCGAGGCGGTGATCGACCTGCTTCGTCGGCAAGCCGCCAAAGCCGGCTCCGCCCTCTTGATCGTCACCCACGACAACCGCCTCAAGGAGCGCTTTGACGCCCGTGTCGAACTCGTCGCACCAGAAAAAACCGCCGCCAAATGAACCTCGTTTCCATCGCCCGGCGCAACGTCTTCCACCGCCCCCTCTCCACTGGCCTCAGCGTACTGCTCCTGGCCTTCGGCGTGGGCATGATTTCCATCCTGTTGCTGGTCCAGCGCCAGCTCGCCGAGGACTTCGACCGAAACATCAACGACATCGACATGGTGCTCGGCGCCAAGGGCAGCCCCCTTCAGCTGATCCTTGCCAATGTCTACCACGTCGATGTACCAACGGGAAATATCTCTTTGCCCGAGGCGCAGCAAGTGGTGGCCCATCCCTTTGTGGAGTCTGGCATTCCATTGGCATACGGGGACAATTACCGCATGTACCGCATCGTCGGAACGGAGTGGACCTACCCCGAACACTACGCATGCGTACTGGCAGAAGGTGAGCGCTGGGGCGCGACATTTGAAGTCGTGTTGGGCGCCGCTGTTGCGAAAACCGCCGGCATGGTTGTGGGCGACACTTTTTTCAGCGCCCACGGCCTCGCGGACGAAACCGACGTGCACGACGACAAGACCTTCGTTGTGGTCGGCATCCTCGAACGCAGCGGTTCGGTCATAGATCAACTCATATTGACCAGTATTGAAACTGTCTGGGCGGTACACGCACACGAAGGCGACATCGTTGACCCGGCCGACCGTGAAATCACAGCCATGCTGCTCAAAAAGCGCAACCCCTTGGCCATCCTCACCCTGCCAAATCTATTGAAGGACAGCAATATGCAGATCGCCTTGCCGTCCATCGAGCTGAATCGTCTCACCCAGCAATTCGGAATTGGCATCCAAACCATAAGGGCTATTGCACTCCTAATCATGGTCTTGTCCTTCGTCAGCGTGTTCATCGCGCTGTTCAACTCCCTGCGTGATCGCCGCTACGAACTCGCGCTCATGCGCACAATGGGCGGCACCCCCCGGGCGCTCTTCACGCTCGTCGTCACCGAAGGCCTGTGGATGACCTGCATGGGTATCATCACCGGTCTGATTCTCAGTCGCATCGGAATCGCCGTGCTTTCTTCCGTCGTTGCAGACCAATTCCACTACGATTGGTCACAAATGGGCGCGGCGCCAGGCGAGGGCCTCCTCGTCGCACTTGCATTCCTGGTCGGCCTCCTCGCGGCCGCCATCCCCGCGCGCTCCGTACTAAAAATGGACATCAGCCGCACGCTCGGCGCCGGACGCTAACCACGCTCAACCTTCTGCGCACTAACTTTACGGCCATGCAACGACGTCTGCTTCATATCGCCTTGGTGGCCACCGCCATCTTGTGCATCTCGGCCATGGACTTGAGTTCATACTGCCACCCCGCAGAAAACGCCACAGACTTGCGCCTCATTGGCGCGGCAAAAGCCGCCGAGGCCGCCGATGCCGCAGAAGCTATCGTGGCTACCGAGGCTATCGTGGCTTCACACGACCGTGCAGCAATCGATCTCGGCGAAGTTGATCTCGGCGAAGTTGATCTGAGCGACTACAAGGAATTGACTTGGGCCGACCTGGCCGACGTCGACTTCAAAGAAGTCTTCCTCGAAGAAATCGGCGCATACTATTGGAAGCCAGAATTCGGCGAGAAGCTCAAAGCCCTCGAAGGATCCAAAGTCTACATCACCGGGTACATGATCCCTGTCGATGTGGACGAAGACTTCTACG
>CALACF010000171.1 GCA_937890245.1 uncultured Flavobacteriales bacterium | reverse complement strand
GGGCGCAGGGCCGAAGTGATTTCTCCGCGCAAAGCCTCAAGGTTGCCGCCCTCGTGGGCGCGGACCAGGATGCTGGACTTGTGCGCACGAAAATTGATGAGCCGCTTGCCAAAGGTGACGGGCACGAAAATCAGGTCGTCGACCCCGCCTGAAATCATACTGCTGCCCTCCATTTCGAGCATGCCCACCACGCGAACAGGCCGGCCCTCGACCTTCATTTCTCCGCCCAACGCGCCGCCATTGGGGAACAATCGATCCGCGATGTTGTGGCCGATAACCGCGACGGCCATTGCCGCGCTGACCTCGCGTTCAGAGAAGAACCGCCCGTCCAACAAGTTCAATTCGACGGCGTCCGGGTAGTTCACCGTGACCGCGGCCAATTGCGCATCGGGCTTGCTGTTGTTCAGCCGTGAAACTTCAGCAAAACCACCTGTTTGAAAGGCAACGCTGCGGGCCATGGTCAGGCGTTCTTCGAGCTGCTCTGCCTCGGCCAAAGTCACGTCTGGGCGCGTCACATATTTCCACCAAGGATAGCCTTCCGAAAAAGTCCAAGGCATTTTTTCAACGAACAAAACATCGTTTCGCACCATCGAAAAGGCATCCCTCAGATTGGTCTCAAGGGAGTCGGCCACCGCGAACACCGCGGAGATCATGAAGATGCCAATCATCACGCCCAAAAGTGACAGCGAAGTGCGCAGGCGATGCGCCACCAGAGACTGCCACGCCTGTATAAAACTCTCGATCAGCAACCGTCTGCGCATGGAACGAAACTACGTACTTTTGCATCCTCGATTTGCATCCGCTGCCGTGGAATTTTCGAGATCAAACCACCACTCTATGGAACGCAAAATCCAACGCGCCCTCATCTCCGTTTTTCACAAAGACGGAATCCAACCCATTGTCCATCATCTGCATGAGCACGGCGTGGAAATCCTCTCGACCGGCGGAACGCAAAAAGCCATCGAAGCAATGGGCATTCCCGTGACCAGCGTGGAGTCCATAACAGGCGCAGCCGAAATGCTCGGCGGACGCGTAAAAACCCTGCACCCCGTGGTATTCGGCGGCATCCTCTCACGTCGCGGGCACGATGGGGACGACGTTGACTTAAAAGAGCATGGCATCGGACCCTTGGACTTGGTCATTGTCGACCTCTACCCTTTCGAGGAAACACTCGCCGATCCAGGCGCATCAACCGCCGCAATCATCGAAAAAATCGACATCGGTGGCATCGCCCTCATCCGCGCAGCCGCAAAAAATCACGCCGACGTGGTCGTCATTCCATCCCGCGATCAATATGCTGATTTGCTAGACCAATTGCGCACTGGCACAACAACAAACCTCGACTTTCGCCGCCGCATGGCCGGCGAAGCCTTCGGCATTTCGAGCCACTACGATTCGGCCATCGGTGCGTGGATGCGCGATGGCGACGAGCTGCACATCGACGTTCGCCAAAGCCGATCCTTGCGCTATGGAGAAAACCCCCACCAAGCAGGCCAATTCTTCGGTGATTTGGACAAAATTTTCGAGCAGCGAGCAGGTAAGTCACTCTCGTACAACAACTTGCTCGACGTCGAGGCAGCCGTTGCATTGATGGCAGAGTACCGAGAGGCCGAACCCACATTTGCCGTCCTCAAACACAACAACGCCTGCGGACTGGCTACACGCGACAGCATCTCTGAGGCCTTCACAGACGCCCTCGCCGGCGATCCGGTTTCTGCCTTCGGCGGCGTGCTGATCGCCAACCGCCCGGTCGACCTTCTCACAGCCCAGGCCGTCCATAAATTGTTCTACGAAGTACTCATCGCCCCCGCCTTCACGCCAGAAGCCGAATCGCTCCTGATGCAGAAGACCAAGCGCGTTCTCCTCGTTCAAAAAGCCTGGCCGAAAAGTGATCGCATCGTACGTACAGCCCTCGGCGGATTCCTCGTACAGGCGCCCGACCATAAAATGGAGCAGCCGGCTGAATTCGAGCTGCACACCGATGAGGCCGCCACCCCAGCCCAACTCACCGACTTGGGCTTCGCCCTCAAGCTCGTCAAGCACACCCGATCAAACACCATCGTCCTTGCAAAGGGAGGCCAACTCCTGGCAAGTGGCACCGGCCAGACTTCACGCGTGGACGCCCTAAATCAGGCCATCGACAAGGCCGGCCGCATGGGCTTTGATTTGCGCGGAGCCGTCATGGCAAGCGACGCATTCTTCCCATTTCCGGACTGCGTTGAGATCGCGCATAAAGCTGGAATCGCATCTGTCGTTCAGCCCGGCGGGTCGGTAAAAGACCAGCTGAGCATTGACTATTGCAACACCCATGCGGTCTCCATGTATTTTACAGGATTTAGACACTTTAAACACTGATCGAAGCGTTGCTGAGACGTAAAAAATGATCACATTTGAGTCATGGGGCTGTTCAACTTTTTCATGCAGGAGATCGCCATCGATCTAGGAACTGCAAACACCGTTATTTACTACGAGGGGGAGGTCATGGTCGACGAACCCTCGATTGTCGCCAAGGAGCTCGGCACCAATCGCATTGTCGCCATCGGACGTCAAGCGCAGCGGATGCACGGCAAGACACACCAGAACATCAAGACGATCCGTCCGTTGAAAGACGGCGTTATCGCAGACTTCCAATGCGCTGAGGAAATGATCAAGGGCATGATCAAGATGATCAAAAAGAAGCGCAGCTGGTTCAACACCTCCCTGCGGATGGT
>CALACF010000170.1 GCA_937890245.1 uncultured Flavobacteriales bacterium | reverse complement strand
CATCAACCACAAGCGGCTCCGGCTCATCCATGATGGTGAACTCGAAGTAGGACGTAACGCCCGAACCGTTGCACGCTGCGAGATTGAGGATCTCGAATATCACAATTTCAGCCCCCTCAACAATGCCATCCTCGAACGCGTCGAGCGGAAAGCTCACAACTGACACCCCTGGAGCGAAAATGATACTATCAGGCAACAAGGTGAAGTCAACACCGTTGGTTGCCACGCTTTGCGAGTAATCAATGATGACCATCTCCTCGATGTCCAGGATGGTTTCAATGGGACGGGTGAAAGTGAGTATGGCCTCGCCGCAGTCCTCGTACAAGACATCTGAATCCGGACCGCCAACGTCGATGGACAGGTCCACTTGCACCACGGAATTTGACTCAAACGATCCCGATTCCAGGATTACAATGGATTCCAGGGCCGTGTCGCTGCCGTCGGCAATGGCCAACTTGATGTGGTATGTTTCGCCGCATTCTACCACGGAAACCGCTTCGAGCACGACCGTGTAGCCGTCTTGGCAGACGATATCGTTTCCGTTGTTGTCGATGTAGTACTCCGGGTTCATCACGTCGTTCACCGAGCTGATGGTGATGGCCAATTGAGGGTCGCTGTCGGGAACCTCTGCGAGGTTGATCGATCCGTTTGGAAAGCCAGCTGGGCTTGCGTATGGGCCGTTGAGGCCAGGGCCGCTAAGGAAAAAACCGAAGATGTCGTTGTACTGGCTGTTCACCCACTCGAGGTACTCATCGGAGCCAAAGACGTAATTGAACTTGATCGTATCTCCTGTTGCGACAAAGTCAAACTCGATCGCGCAAATGTCGTTGACTGAGTTGACGTTAAAATTCTGACCGATCAGCCCAGGAACAGAGTTTGCTATATTGAGTAAGTCTGCATCTCCGCTGACTTCGAGACCGTCATCAATGGTGGATTGATCCTGCTGGCAATTCTCCTCTGCAATGTTGTTGGCGACTTCCGTTGAGAGCATCAGCCCTTCATCGATCGGAAAATCGGTGCCCTCTAGCCCTGTGACATGGCCGATCTGAACCGGGCTGCCAGTGTAGGTGATATTCGAAGCTTCAATGCCTGTTCCAAGCAGCACGTCATTCACATATTCTTCAAGGCTCATCGCGCTGTTCACCTCAACTTGTGCTGTGAGCTGCTGGACAGTCGGAAGGAAAAACGAAATGGAGAGCGCCAGAAGGCCCGTTAATACTCGGGCGAGGGGACGATTCGAAGATGGTTTCATGTCGATGGGTAAGGTACCGCTGATATGACCGCAATTTTCGTGAAAGGTTGCTTCGTTTCCAACTTAGATTTGATAGGTAGTTTTGTACGGAATGGTATTATTTGAAGACGCGCGTGCCGGGGACTTTAGGCCACTGACCGATTTGAGGTCGGTTGCCGACTTATTGTGGGGCGGCCGATCGTTGCGGGAGCGCTGGGCCGGACTGGATGTTGGCGCTGGGCGTGATGGCGGGGCTGGCGTTCTGGCGGTGAATGCGCGCTTGATCGCTGGCGAGGCTGTGGCGGAGCGCCTGCGTGGTCTGGAGGCCGGCACTGCGATACGCTCGGGCGAACAATGGGTGGCGATGCGTCTTTCTGAGGGGGCGGCTGTGCTGGAGGGCGCCGCCGGTCGCAATGGCGGGGCTGTGGATTGGGCGAAGGCCGGTGAGGGGCTGGCGAGCGAAGACTGGACGGAGGCGCCCATGCTCGGATCGCCGAACGACTTGTACAGCCGACTGGATGTTGCGATCCAAGAGGATTTGGAAGCTATGATTGAATCGTGGGGCTGCGTTGCGGGCGGAAAGCCCGGGGTGTGGATGGCCGCTGGGAGCGAGATTGAGGAGGCGGCTGTGCTCGACGTACGTGGCGGGCCGATCGTGTTGGGACCGGGGGCGACCGTGCAGGCGGGCGCACTTTTGCGCGGGCCGGTGGTGATCGGCGCGGGCAGTACGGTGTCGATGGGGACCGTGATTTATGGTCCGACTGCGATCGGGCCGCATTGCAAGGTGGGCGGTGAATTGAACCGCGTGAACATGCAGGGCTATTCAAATAAAGGACACCACGGATACCTTGGGGATAGCGTCATCGGACGCTGGTGCAATCTGGGGGCCGGCACCACGTGCAGCAACCTGAAGAACAACTACGGGGAGGTGAAACAGTGGCGCCACAGCACCCGTGAATTGGAGCCCACTGGACTGCAGTTTTGCGGACTCATCATGGGGGACCACAGCAAATGTGGGAT
>CALACF010000169.1 GCA_937890245.1 uncultured Flavobacteriales bacterium | reverse complement strand
GTGGTACGATGACGCGGTGAACATTTTGCATGGCAGCGCTCGATTACATCTTCTCAATCACGATGGCTGAAGCGCCACCGCCACCGTTGCAAATCCCCGCTGCGCCGATTTTCTGGCTGCGTTGAGCAAGCGCGTGAATCAAGGTGACCACGATCCGAGCGCCAGAGCTGCCCAATGGATGGCCCAAAGCGACCGCACCACCGTTTACGTTTACGTTCGCTGCGTCGAGACCGAGCAGGGCATTGTTTGCCAGGCCGACCACGGCAAAAGCCTCGTTCAGCTCCCACAAGTCTACATCCTTAACCTCGAGACCGGCGCGGCCCAGCGCCAACGGCAAGGCCTTGGCGGGTGCGGTGGTGAACCACACAGGCTCTTGAGCTGCATCCGCAGCGCCTAGAATGCAGGCCAATGGTTCAACGCCCAGCTCCTCAGCCTTTTCAGCCGACATCAAAACCAACGCGCTCGCACCGTCATTGAGCGTAGACGCATTGGCCGCTGTAATCGTTCCGTCTTTCTTGAAGACCGGGCGGAGCTTGGCCAACTTGTCAAAGTTCACATTGCCGAACTCCTCATCGCGCGAGAAGATCACTGCGTCTCCTCTCCGTTGAGGCACTGCCACAGGGCAGACCTCGTCGTCAAATCGCCCAGCTTCCCAAGCAGCGGCAGCACGCTTGTAGCTTTCAATGGCAAAGGCATCTTGATCCTCGCGTGAGAATCCCTTCTCGCTGGCGCACAGCTCAGCGCAAACACCCATATGCTGACTGTTATACACGTCGGTCAAGCCGTCGAGTACAAGGCCATCCTTCATGGAAATGTCGCCGAGCTTCTGCCCGCCGCGCCCATTATGATAGAACGGCACAGCGCTCATGTTCTCCATGCCGCCTACAACGACGACGTCTTGCTCACCCAAGGCGATTGCCTGGGCGCCCAAAGCGATGGCCTTCATACCGGATGCACACACCTTGTTAACGGTAGTACAAGGGACCGTGTCGGGGATGCCTGCGCCCATGGCCGCTTGGCGTGCTGGGGCTTGGCCGAGGCCAGCCTGTAGAACGTTCCCCATGTATACTTCTCCGACTTGGTCGGCGGAAATTCCGGCTTTTTTGATGGCCGCTGCGATGGCCGTTGATCCCAGTGAAGTAGCGGAAACCTTAGAGAGCGATCCGAGAAAGCTGCCCATGGGTGTGCGCTGCGCGGATGCGATGATGACTTTTTTAGACATTGCCTATCGATTTATTGAGTTTGGCACGTGAATTGCGTATGATAGTTCCAAGCTGCATGCAGCAAGATTTTGGTTCAGAAGCCCCGGCCAAGGCCCGGGTTTCGATTTGGTTAAGGTGAAGCGCTCTGGAAACGTCCAGAGCGCTTCTTTTTTGCGCCATATTTTGGCTGTGTTCACCGTGTGTAATGAGCGGATCAGCGCACCAAATTCAAAAACTCCTTCGGAACGCGCGTCTTAACCTCCCAGCGGGCATCAAAGAGTTCGTCCTCGAGTTCCATCGAAAAGCTGTGGATTCCTTTGCGCCCAAGAGGATCAGGCGCATTGTCTCCCAGCCCGATAACCAGGCAGCCCATCGAGCGAAGCCCAGGCAAGATGTTCCGGATGTCTTCCAATGCGCATTGGACTTTAAGCAAGATGTAGCCTGAGCCCTTGCGCATGGTGCGGTACGGAAACTTGCGCATGGTCGAACCCACAGCGTCGCGGGGTTCGCTGAATTCGCCGTCCTCTTCTTCCATCGTGCCTTGCACGATGACATATGTCCCAGCGAGGAAAGTCTTCCAGCCTTCTTGCAGGCGCTTGCGCAGTTGCATATCACGCACCACCACACCAATGCCGGAAATGTCTTTTTCGACCAAATTAACGAAGTGCACGTCGCGGCCGGGGCGGCCAGACTTGGAGTCCAAAGCGAGCAAATAATCCTTTGCCCGTGTAAATGAGGTGTCCACTTTTGGGTTAGGCGATGCTGAAACCCAGCCCGCAGGCTTGAGGTAGCAGAAAATATCGTCGTCCTCGTACAAGATGTCGAACGGAAAATTCTCAGCGCCTTTGCGAACGCTGATTTCGCGATCGCGGGCCATTTTTCCTGAATCATCACCGGCTTCAGTGCGCGCACCTGTGTCGATCGTCATCACGGCGCCCTCTGCAATCACTTGCGAAGGCATTTTGATTACATCGCCA
>CALACF010000168.1 GCA_937890245.1 uncultured Flavobacteriales bacterium | reverse complement strand
CCGCACTTTCGTGTGTCGGTTGCGACGCCAGTCGCACCCAAGTAGATTGCGTAGAGCGCGCTGAGCGCCTTCGAGTCCTCGGTTAGAAATCCCGCGTTCAAAGCGTCGGCCCCATCGGTAATGTTAGCGACCTCCGCTCGGGTTGCCCTGCGGCGAGCCCACGCGCGTCATCGCACAACGGAAGCCGATGGTGGCATCGCTCTGGGACTCATCCATGTACCGGCGCGTTCCTGGAATCACCCAGTACACGCGGTCAGCCCAAGAGCCGCCCTTGTAAACGCGGGTGTGGTCGTCGATCAATGAAGTCTTGCCGTAGTTGTAGACAATACCATCCTCGCTTTCCTTGCTCACGTCACCGTAGTAAATCGAGCTGTTGAAGTCGCCATCAGCATAGTCGATGTTGTCGGCAACACGGTAGTTGCGGCGGTTGAGGTTTTCCTCCACCGTTACGTCGCGGTACTTCTGGTCGCCGGGCACCGCAGTGATCTGCTTTACAAAGCCGGTACGCAAGTCAGAAGCAATGGGTGCATCCGAACCGACAATAAGGTCCATAGCGTCCTGCATGCGGAGCATGGCGTCCTCTGTGCGTTTGAATTCGAGCTCCTCTTCTGACTGGGTCACATACGTGTTCAGGTTGTCGATCAAGTTCACGCCTTCGGTCGTCAAGGTGTTCTGTGCAGCGTCAAAGTAGGTCGTCAAGAAGTTTTTGATGCCCGCAATGTCGTAAACCACGTAGTCGAGCTTGTCAGCAACGTTGCCCTCAGAATCGAGTTGCTTCGTCGTGAAGTTGTTGCCACGGAAGGGGCGGAACTCGTCGGCATCCTGTGAAGTGTTTGGGCGGTAGACGTCCATGACCCACTCGCTCACGTTGCCGGCCATGCTGTACAGTCCGTACTCGTTGGGCGCGTACGAGTATACAGGTGCAGTTATGTCAGCATTGTCGTTCAAAGCGCCAGCAACACCCATCATGTCACCCCGCCCACGGACGAAGTTGGCATTGATGTCACCGTAAAACTTATTCCGGCTGTCGTCATTCCTCACGTAGTGCCCGTTCCACGGGTAGGTGCGGCGGTCCGTGATCAGCTCTTCACCGGAATTGCCAATCAAGCTCAGTGCTGCGTACTCCCATTCTGCCTCGGTCGGCAAGCGGTAGGCCGGGAGCACGATGCCATCGGTGAGTGCTGCGTTGCGAAATCCACCGCTATTGGGGTCCAGGCTGCGGATGCCCTCGGCTGCTTTTTGTCCCTCGTATTGACCGTCGAGATAGGTCGAAGTCGTAAAGTGCTCGTCGTCCACTTGGCCTTCGGGGTTGTGCTCGAGCAGCCCTTCGCGGACCAAGATGCGCTCGTTCACGCGGTCGGTTCGCCAGCTGCAAAACTCATTGGCCTGCAACCAAGAAACACCGACCACTGGATAATCGCGGTACGACGGGTGGCGTAAGTATAAGTCGACGAAAGGCTCGTTGTAAGCCCGTGGATTGCGCCAGACGAGGGTGTCGGGCTTTGCGCGGTCGACGATTTCGGGGTAGCTCGAACCGTAGACCCGTGAAAGCCAATGCATGTACTCGAGCCAGTAAAAATTGGTCACCTCAACCTCATCCATGTAGAAAGAAGAGACGGTTACCCTGCGGGGGACATTGTCCCAGGAGCCCAACAAGTCGTCCTCGACTTGGCCCATGGTGAAGGTTCCGCCCTCGACGAATACCAGTCCGGGTCCTGTTTCTTGACCCAGGTAGGGCAATCGTTGGAATCCACCGTTGGTGGCTTCGTTGTATGCCCATCCCGTGGATCCGGAAGATCCGGAAGAGCAGGCCGTCATTAAAGCGGCAGCTGCGGCGAGAAGAGTCAACGCGGCGAGTCGATTGGTGCGCATTTACGTTGGTTTCAATTGTGTTTGCGTTGCGTTGCAGTTTGCGTTGCGGGTTTCCTTGCAGTACCTGATAGAACTAGAAGCTCGGGCAGGATATTGTCCTGAACTTCTTGCGCTTCTGACGGCAGTCAAAGTTAAGGGTCATGCTGATTTCGTGCGATCCACCAGTTGCAGGGGTCAGATCTGAGACAGTGACGTCGTAGCTGTAGCCAAACTTCACCTGGTCCGACTGGATTCCCAAGGTGACGATGAAGGCGTCGCGGTACTCCGTGAACAGGATGCCGCGGTACCAAATGCCACCGACAATGGGGCCTTTGTTGATGTACATGCCAATGTTCATCTGCTGGAATTCGCCTTGGCGACGGTACAGGATGTTTGGCGAAATGCTGGCTTCTACGCCGCGTACAGACTTCTCTAGCGGAAGCACGGCACCGGCGTGGGCGGTGAGCTTCATCGGAAGGCGACTCAGACCGACAACGAGTGATTCATTTGGCTCGTTCAGGTGGTGAGCGGCGAACCCGAAGTAGAATTTCTTGGAGAATCCGAGGATGCCCGCCGAGAAGTCAACGTTGTTGACGGTCCCGCCGCGTGGCTGATCCTGGGTCTCGTAAATGAAGCCCTTTCGCGGGTCGATCATGTCACCGAAAGTCAAACGCGACCAGTCCAATGCTTTTTGGAAATACGTAGCCTGGAAGCCTGCCTTAACGGAAAACTTACGAGAGATGGCGTATTGATAAGAATAGATGCCGCTCACCGAAGTGGTGCTCAATGTGCCCCGACCGGCGCGGTCATTCATCACAATCAGCCCCAAACCCCCGGAAATAGTCTCCAAGTGCTGGTCGTAACTCGCCGCTGTTGTGACGTAGTTGCCGCTCATTGCTGGCCACTGGTTTCTGTAGTTCATAACGAACCTTGGACAGCGTGCCGTACCCGCAAAAGCGGGATTTAGGTAGATGGGGTTGCTGTAGAATTGGGTAAATTCGGGGTCCTGAGCGTGGGCTTCTTCGGTGACGAAAAAGCTCGCAAGCACCAGCGCCAGTACGCTGTAGAGCGTGGTTGGCTGGACGCGAAAAGAGGTGGAAAATGATCCCATCAGACGGTGCGGTTCAGATTATAAGGTCGTGAAAATATCAACATTGCGGAACTTCGCGGCCGTAAAAGATGAAAATCGTGTCAAGCAACATTCTTCAAAGGTCGGCGTTTAGTGCGCGCATGAGGTTCACATCGATGACGCAAAGGACGGAACGGAGGTTGCTTTCGCACGCAATTCTGGCAATTTTTTCTTTCGCGATATGTATCCCAATTCATTCGCTGTCTGCTCAAAACGATTGGCCCGCCCATAGCGAGCTGGCGGACGGCACGTGGTACCATTTCTCGACGGCCCGGTCGGGGATTTACCGACTCGACGCGGCCTTCTTCGAGGGGCTCGGCCTTGA
>CALACF010000167.1 GCA_937890245.1 uncultured Flavobacteriales bacterium | reverse complement strand
GCCCGTTCTCACGGCCAAGATACCTGCAGGCGATTACCGTATTCGTGTGAAAGACAACGGCAGCACATCGCTGCCTGACGCTTCCGAATTCTCCGGCAACTTCTCCGTGCGCAACGACCGCGGAAATGAATACGTCAACTGTATCCAATATTTGACATCAGAAGTCATTGAAGGCGAATACGACTTCACCATCACTTCAGGAGGCTGCGCCTTGACCACCGCCGATGGCGCCTTGAACAACCTGATGACCGACTGTGCAGATTGCTATTCACTGCAATTTGATGCCAGCTCGAGCCCTTACCAGATGAACACCAGTTCAGCTGGAATGGCTGCCATCGGAAACACGCCGACTTATGCTTTCTGGTTCCGCGGACCATCCGCTCCCGGAACAATCTTCAAAACGAGTACGAGCACCAACAAAAATGTCGCACTCAGCGCCGTTGCTGACAACGACCCGCAGAATACTGGCGGCATCAAATTCGCACTCACCGGAACGGGCGGCATTTCCGCTTCACTCAGCCGAAACCCTGTCGCTCCATACAACGAGTACAACTTGGTGCCGGGGCAGTGGTACCACGCCACGCTCGCCGTCGGCATCAATGGCCAAGGCCATTTCATTTTGCGCTCGACCGACTTGAATGACGGCGATGCCGAGCCGTGGAACTCCACGCGCGAATTCCAGTTCGCCGATGCCACTGTAACTGCACCGATCAGCCTCAGTAGTGGAATCAGCCCTTCAAGGGTCGACTTGGGCGGGGCGGACGTCCTCATCCACGGACTTTCCATATGGAGCGGAATTTTGACCAAAGGCCAATCGCTGGAACTTTTCAACGGCATCAACAGCAGCGAGCTGTACGCCGATGCCAGCGGCTTCACAAATGTGGATGGCAGCTGGGCAAGCCCCTCTGCTGGAACCAGCCTCGATTTCTCAAAACTGCGCGCCGTACTTGTGCCCGACAATTCCGGACGCATGATCGACCAGATGGCTGGAAAGCAGCTGTTCCCAGGCGGAACCAACGCCGGACAGACAGGAACGTTCACATTCTCACCTTCGGGAACTGGCGTCGCTACAGGGTCAGCAATTGGCAATACAAATACCGACCGCCGCGCCGTGCGCCGTGCCCCATGGGGAACGTGCAACGCGGGCTGCAGCCGCGTGTACAACGCCTGCAACTACAACCCCTTCGCCAACCAATTCGGCGACTGCCAGCTTTCATGTGCCGGCGTGACGACAGCGTCAAGCCAACTCGTGTCCCACCCAACCAATTATGATGAAATTCGTGGTTGGACCGGCGCGCCTTATTACAGCCTCGATGAAGACGCGAGAATCAATCAATCTGACAGCCCTACGTTCGAAGTGGACTACACCAGTTCTGAATTGGCATGGTTCTGGATGCAACGGTACCCAGCAAACCTGACCCCAGGCCTGTTCTTGATGTACGACGCGGATGAAGGATTGGGTGGCGTGCTGTACGACCGTTCCAAGTTCGAAATGGACCTGGACAGCTGGAACCACAACAACGCGACGATCATGAAGCAAAGCTTCAATACCGTTGCCGAAACTTACGTCCAGAGCATCGGGCCAGTGGGCGAGACGTACTTCAGTGAAGTGCCGAGAAACCTTCCATTGTCGTTAGGAAACTGGACCCTCAACTCTACGATAAACGGAAGCTATATCATCCCCAACGTCAAGTATATCGGGTCGAGCAACATGTTTGACATCAGTGCGTCAAAATCATCAGG
>CALACF010000166.1 GCA_937890245.1 uncultured Flavobacteriales bacterium | reverse complement strand
ATGGCCCCAGAGTATTGCTTTCTCAAGCGTCTTTCGAGCAAGCAGGGCATGAAGGTCGTTCGGGGCGACCTCAACAGCCCGTGGGCCGACATCCATTTTGATGTCCACGACATTCCATTTGAGAACGACCATTTTGACGTCCTGATGGCCAACCACCTCATGGAACATGTCGAGGACGACGCGGCGGTATTTCTCGAATTTTACCGCGTGATGAAGCCCGGTGGATGGGGAATTTTTCAGGTCCCGCTGGACCGTTCAAACCCGCGTACCGAGGAGGATCCTAGCGTGACCGACCCGGCCGAACGCGAGCGTTTGTACTGGCAGCGAGACCATGTGCGGCTCTACGGTTTGGATTATGTAGACCGCTTGGCTGCCGCTGGATTCGAAGTGGAAGAGGTCGACATGCTCAAGCTCCTTGGTGAAGCTCGCTACCGCACGTATTGCCTCGGCGGAGAGCGGTACTTGCATGTCGTCCGAAAGCCGGCATAAGTTGACGAAATCGGCTTAAGCCGGCGTAATCGCCCTAGGTTTTCGGGCGCACCACGGTCACGCCGTGTACCCCTTCAAAAGCAGCTTCCAGACCGACCCGGCTCCCCGCTGCAACAGTCCAATCCAGCACGAATTCACGTTCGTAGCGTTCCGCTACGATGCGCGCGCCACCATTTTTTCCGACCATCATGACGTGCCCAGTCAAAGCGGGATTGAAGGACACAGTAACGCCCACTTCTAAGGTGCGCGGCGCCGATCCGGCATTGTCACAAGCCTCTCCAGCTGCCGCGCGATACGCTTCGATCAGCCCGCCAACGCCGAGCTTTACGCCGCCGAAATACCGGACAACCGCCACAATCGAGTAGTGTAAGTCGCGGGATCTCAGCGCTCCGTGTGTCGGCGCGCCCGAGCTGCCCGCAGGTTCGCCGTCGTCTGTAAATCGGTGTTCGCCCTCGCCCAATTGCCAGGCGTACACCACGTGCCGCGCGCTGTGGTGTGCCTTGCGAACAGCTTCGAGAAATTCCTTGGCGCGCGCTTCGGATTCGGTCTTCTTGCCAAACACAAGCGGCCCGGCATACGCAACGAATTTGCTGCCCTTTGCCTTGTAAATGCCTTCGCCTTTTCCCTGCAAAACGGGGAAGGTGTCGCGGGTTAGCTCGCTCACGTCGTAACGCCTTCGTTGGCGTACTCTGGCACTAGATTTCGCAGGCGATCTAGCGCATTTTCGTCAGAGATAAACTGATCGCGGTCCCTGGCAATGGCGTTGATGATCTCCGCGTGCACAATGGCACTGGGCCGGGCCCGCATGATCTTTGGATGCTGCGTAGGCAGCAGGCCTTCAGCCTCGTGAATAAGCTCTTCGTGCAGCTTTTCACCTGCTCGCATTCCGATGACCTTCAGTTCGATATCCTGTCCTTCAATTCTTCCTGCTAGGCGAATCATGCGCCGGGCCAAGTCCATGATTTTCACACGTCCCCCCATATCAAAGACAAAAATGTCATCCCCGTCAGATGTAGCGGAGGCCTCGAGAACCAAGCGCACGGCCTCGGGGATGGTCATAAAGAAGCGGGTAACATCGGGGTGGGTCACCGTCACAGGGCCGCCCGCTTCAATTTGCCGTTTGAACAAGGGGATGACGCTGCCGTTGCTGCCGAGCACGTTGCCGAAGCGCGTGATGACGCAGCGCATTTCGGTTGCCTCTCCGATGGCCCGCACCGCCAACTCGGCCGCTCGCTTGGAGGCGCCCATCACGCTGGAGGGGTTTACTGCCTTGTCGGTTGAAATGAGCACGAAGGTCTGCACGCCCGCCTCGGCGGCCGCCTCAGTCACCGTCGCCGTGCCCAAGACGTTGGTTCGCCAAGCCTCTGCAGCCTGCACTTCCATCATCGGGACGTGCTTGTAGGCCGCGGCGTGGTAGACGATGTCGGGCTTGCGCTGCGACATGATGGTCTTCATTTGTCGCGGGTCGCGCACATCGGCGATGAGCCCTTCGAAGCGTGGTGTGCCTGGACCGAACTCGCCCTGGACGGATAGGTACAAATCGTGCAAGGGCGTCTCCGCCGTGTCGACAGCCAGGACGTGACGAGCGCCAGATCGGAGGGCTTGCCGGACGAGCTCTGCGCCTATTGACCCCGCACCGCCGGTCACCAAAACCTGGGCCCCGTCCAACTGCTGTCGCACGTTTTTGTCATCCAGCTCGATGGTTGGTCGCCCCAGCAGGTCTTCGATGCGGATGTCGCGAATTTGCCTGCTGCTCAATGCGCCCTGGATCCAGCTCTGGGCAGGCGGCACGTCCATGACGCGCATGCCCAAATCGAGCGCTTCGTCGATGAGCCGTGATTTGCGTTCCAGCTCCACGTGCTCGATTGCGACGATCAAGCGTTCGGCCTGAACAAATCGCAGGGCCTCGACAAGTTGTGTGGCCTTATAAATAGGCACGCCCTCAAGCCATTTCCCCACCTTCGATGGATTGTCATCTAAGAATGCTACAACGCGCATGGCGTCATCAGATGGCCGCTCGATGGCCTGCTTCGTGATCAGCCCTGCTTCGCCTGCGCCAAAAACAATCACGTGGGTTGCTCGCCGCGTCTGAAAGCGCTGATAGACAGAGCGCGTGACAACCCGAAAGCCGATGAGCAACAGCAGGGAGCAAATGAGTTCGATGGCCAGCACCGAGAAGGGAGCCGGGTAGGCGCGTCCTGCGGAGGCTGCCCATAGATTGGTCCCAACCAAAACCCCGGTGCCTCCGGCCAAGGCGATCAATACCCGCCGCGCATCGGCCGTTCCTGAAAATCGGATGATGCCGGCATGGGTCTTGGCCAGCAAAAATGCAGCGATCCGCACCCCGATGAAAATTGGCAAGAACAATCGCGCCAAAGCCAATTCATCAGCCGGCGGGTCAAATTCGAAGCGAAGTTGGTACGCAAACGCAAGTCCGACGAGCGCCAAACAGCTGTCAATTGCCAAAATCACCCACCGTGGTAGGATCTGGGGTTTCTCGTTGAAAAGACGGCGCAGAAGGTTCATGCTCGGGCGAAGATAATGCCCATCTTTCCCACATGCCCATCCGCCGTGCTCTCACCATTTTTTGCTGTCTTTTTGTGGCCAATTTGTATGCGCCCTCCAGTATTACTGCCCAAACTGACTCGACGGATTTCGATGCAGTGGACGCGGAAATATCTGCAACAGTCACAGCGACAGAGAATTGGCTTTCTGAGTTTGAAAATAAACTGACTCCGTTGAATCGGGAGGCGGCCGCTTGGATCAAGCGCACCTTCGCGCCCCTGATTTTGGATCCAGCTGTGGACTTGGACTTCAGCAAGGCCTTTTTGGCGCGGATGGAGAAATTTGAGGAGCGCAAGGTGTCCATTTTTCCGGAGCGATTTGAATATATCCGCAGCGTTCAGTGTTTTCTGGCTGGCGAGACGACCGTCGAAAAATGGCGGATGTGGGAAGACTTCGTGGGGGAGGGTTTGGCCAATGCATCGACGGTCCGCCTGCTCACGCCATTGTTGCCACGCGGAAAATCGCTCTTGACTGATGGCGTTTTCTTTTCGACCGACGCGGTTACGTGGCGCTTCTCAGGGGATT
>CALACF010000165.1 GCA_937890245.1 uncultured Flavobacteriales bacterium | reverse complement strand
TCGCTCAAGAGCAGGTCCGCCTTCTCTGTGGAGCTTCCCGTTCACCCGCCACTCTTTGTCCCCTTTAGAATTCCTGACGAAAGCGTTGTCCTCCAACCCTTTCTTAGCCAGTCTTCTGACGTAGAGGTTGGCTTCGCCGATCAGTTGCTTTGCCATGTCGCTCACACGCTAACTACGCTCCTCGCATTCTTGTTGCCCCTGAGGGACGCGCCAATCTTGGCCTTGTGCTCCTCTGAGAGCTTCCCGCCCAGCTTCCTGGCTCGCTGCTTCTCCTTCGTGGCCTCTGAGGTGACCCGGCCCATCTGGGAGCTGGTGTCCTTGGCAGGCATGTGCGCCACGCACTCGCCGAACCATCCCTCGCGCTTGGCGATGCGGTAGGTGCCCTGGGAGCCGTCGATCCAGGCTTGCTTGGTCTGGAAGCGGCGGGCTTCTTCCAGCACAGCTTCCTTGGTCCACTTAGAAACCCTGTGAAGCGTGCCAACGGACCCCGCTTTAGCCTTCCAAAGAGGAGTTCTGCCGAGTTTAAGGTACTCGGCCTGCCACGTCTTCTCCCCTTCGATAGCCTGTAGAGCGGTAAGGCCCTCCTCGACAACCAGGCCCACAGCTTCAAGTCCAGTTTTTTGGATATGCTCGTAGACTGGGCCGCTTTTGCCGTGCTCAGCGTGCCTCTTCTCTGGCCTGCAAGTAAGTCCGACGTAACAGCACCCGTCACTGAACTCGTAAGCATAGACGATGAAACACGCATCTTTGTAAGGATTAATCGCAGCCTCCATATGCTCGCAGCATTCCTCAAGGATGCCTCGATTACGCGCAGCCTCGTAAAGGTAGGGCTTCGCTTTCTTCCAATCATTGCGGTGCTTGAATGGGAGGGCTGATACGTGGAGGTCCTCGTCGGTATGCTTCTGGTTGCCCTGATGGCGGCCTCGCCCGTCGACCATGTGGGCGGTGCATTGGTCCATGAACTCTGTGCCACGTTTACGGGCGGCTCCCCAGTGACTGTTTTGACCCGCTGCACGTTGCCTCGCCCCTTCGGCTGCCCACGCGCTCTTGGCGTTAAACTGTTTGGCGTGGGCGAGGATCTCCTGATCGGTGAATACCTGCTTTGAGACCGAGATACTTTTGTTGATCTGATCGCGAGCTTTAGGAGGGAGAACCGCGTGCACCTTGTCGAGGTGACCGTTGTCCCTGGCCCAGCAGAAGAGCTTGTAGTAGTTGGCCTCGAACTTGGCGAGAGAGGCGCTCTTCCTCACCCGATCCATCAGGTAGTCGACGGTGATTTCGTCTTTCACCTCGCGTAGGCTGGGACGCAGCTCGTCGAGGATGTGGACGTTGCCTGTCTCCCGGAGCCACTTCATGTCTGGCCCACAGCTCTTCATGAACAACGTCCTGGTCGGGTAACGCAGGATCTTGGCGGTGACTGACTCGATTGTCTTCGGTTTCTTCATGCGCCGACATTGGCGCTACGGCCTGAATTTGGCAATAACTTTTTAAAGACAACGCTGCCTAATGTTGTAGGGGAGTTTTGGATCAATCCTAGTCAGTAAACCGCAACATGTATAGAAAGTTCCTTAGCGCACGAAAAAGCCCCGCTCGAATTAACGAGCGGGGCTGCGTAAAGTGCCTGTTTGCAGGTGATTAGGGCTACCCAATCACTTGTCCGAAACTCGTTGGGGAATTTTGGATTAATCCTCTGCAATACATTTTACTGTTTACAGTCTTCCTCGCGAACGACGTGGCAAACCCGCGCTGGTGGACGAAGTCCGGCAGCACGATGTCCGGCGTGGTGTAGAGCTTCTGGTACTCTGCGAGCACGTAGCCCGTGGTGAGGAACTGGTCGCCCTTGTGGCCGATCAGGAACTCGTTCGTCGGGAAGTGAGGGTCGGCGAAGACCTTCTTGTTCCCCAGGTCCCCGATGTAGGTGATGCCCTGCATCTGGGTCCGGTTGTTCTTGGCCACGAAGTGCGGCAGCGTGCAGATGACGGTCGCGCCCTGGAGTCCCGTGAGAATCCAGTTGCCAGCCACCATGTTCGTCGCGCCGAAGATGAAGTTCGAGCCGGTCTCGAATGCATCCACGATGGAGAACTTGTGGGTCTGGTAGTTCACGCTGGCCGGGGCGATGGCGTCCCAGACAACGAATCCTGCGTCGGCGCGGGAGCGGAGGTCGAAGATGACCTGGCGATGCTTCTGGTATTGAAGCGCGTTGGTCAACGCATTGAGCAGCACGCTCTCAGCCTTGATGTTGTACATCGACTGGAGGTTCTGATCGGCTTCCTCGGACCACAGAGCTTTGAGCTTCATCACCTTGGCCGTAACCGGGGTGCTGGAGAGCTTCATCTCGTAGTCCATGATGTTGAGGTTGCCCTCAGCATTGAACGCGTAGTCGACGGAGAACGCCGCCGTGGCACTGACACCGGTGATGGTGATCGCGCCAGTCTGGTAGTTCACTGTGCCGCCGCTGATGGAGCCGGATGCGATGACGCCACCGTTGCCGTCGTCCTGGGCCACGTCGGAGCCGACCGTGATCAGCAGCGTGCCAGCGCGGAGCGGTGTCCATTCGAGGGTGCCCGCATTGCCCGCCAGGTTGCCGGTCTCCTGCTGGACCAACTCATCGGCGTCGTCGTCGCGATCAACCGCGCCCTGGAGAGCACGCCACATCGGAGCGCCCTGGGGAGTGCGGCCCTTGCGTCGGCCGGTGACGATGTCCATGTAGACGATCTGCGAGACCGGGCCAGCCATCGGCTGCAAGGCAACCAGCTGATCGATCACGTCGTTCTCGGACATGTTCGCGATGACCGGGAAGATCCACTTGTCGAAAGTGCCCAGGCTCGTTGTGCGGGTGACCTCATCGAGCTGGCCGAAGCGAGCGCGACAGTTTTCCAGCATGATTGCGGCGATGGGCTGTTTCTCGCTGGGCATGTGCTCAACGAATTCTTTCCAACCGCGTGCATCCCAAAGTCCTTTGGGATTGTTCTCAGCGATGCCGACAGGAGTCTCAGCGAGGCGGGTGCCCCACTCATACGCTTCCGCGAAACGGGTAGTGTGCCCGCCACTCGATGCCAGCATTGGCCTTCCAGTATGTGTTTCGGTAATAACCATTGTTTTTCTTTTTTTTCTGGGTTCGGGTTTCGGGTTTCTGACCTGAAATGTGAATCAGCTCGATTAGCCGTCGAGGCGAGTGCTCATGCGGCGGGCGATCTGGGATGCCTCACTGAGCGAGCGGGGGTTGCGGTTGTTGGTTTCGATGCGCACGCCGGTCTTCAGGTTGGCGGCTTCAGCGAGCTTCTGGATCTCGGCCTTGCTGGATTCCAGCTTGGCCTCGGTGATATTCACGGGAGTCTGCTGGCTCTCGTTGGTCTTCTCGCCCTTGCAGCAGCACGGGCTTTCGTCGCACTCGGTGCAGGAATCGTCGTCCTTAGAATCGGACTTCCCGACTTCGAGCTTCTCGCGGATCGCGATGATCTGCCTTGGCATGGTTGCCTCAGTCAGGGCCGCCCTGATCTGGGGGTCCCTGACGCCTTCGGCGAATTCCAGCTCAACCACGCGTCGGCCGGTGGTCGTCATGTCTTCGTGGTAGCGCTTGGCCATCACGTCGAGGGCCTCGCAGGACACATCGCGCTTGTGGGTCATTTCGGCGAGAGCGGCGTTGAGTGATTCAGCGCGAGCTTTCCATCCGGTGCCGTTCTTGGCCACTTCCTCGACGAGCGCGGTGTGCTTGGCGTCGCCTTCACCCGATTCTTTGAGGGCTTTGCGTGTGGCCAGCAGGTTCTCGGTGAGCGTCTTGATGATCTGGAGCAACTTCTTGTTCTCTTCGACCATCTTGATGACCTGGCGGCCCGGCGCCTTCTGGCT
>CALACF010000164.1 GCA_937890245.1 uncultured Flavobacteriales bacterium | reverse complement strand
AGCTGCGCATCGGATGTTGACGAGGACGGCGTGTGCGACAACGACGAAGTCCCCGGTTGCACGGATCCCGATGCTCCGAACTACAACCCAAATGCAACAGACGACGACGGCTCTTGTATCCCCGGGGAGTGGAACGACGAAACGGAGAACGTGACCTGTCCCTCTGAATGTGATTATGTGGTGGACTTTGAAAGCCAGGCCCTGGGCACGGTTTGGGAGAATCCCGGAACACCTGTTGGCGCCTATATGTTCACTGAGAACGGCATTGACATCTTCTCTCATGACTTGAACAGCACCCTGTACGGAGCCTATTACAACAGGAATGAAATCACGTTGTCACCCCGTGCAGGGTTTGGACTGAATCATGTGATGCTGACGAACGGTGCGGGCATTACGCTTGAATTGGACGACTTCCCCACGGACACGGTGTGCTTCGAATTCCTCGATATGGGCGGATTTGAAACGCTCGAGATCAACGGCGTGAACTTCAGCTCTGTGAACGGCTACGGCGGATTGCAAGCCGCTCCAGTTGTCATCGGCGGCGTCGGAGTGAAGGTGACCGGCACGCCCATCGTGCAGATCACCAGCAGCGGCGTGCAGCAAATCGGCTTCCAAGGAAAGGTGGAGCTGTATGGAGACGTCGACAAGTTGACGATTGCAGGCCAAGAGTTGTGGGTCGACAATTTCTGCCTCTCTTCAGGCCAAGAGTCGGTGGCCGGTTGCACCTACCCCGATGCGCCGAACTACAATCCGAACGCCACAGTGGAAGACGGCAGTTGCGAGTACCCCGTTGATAGCTGCGTGGGTGACCTTGACGGCAACGGAGAAATCGTAGTGAACGACTTGCTCATGTTGCTCAGCGTCTTCGCAACGCAATGCGAATGACAAACTGACGGTTTTACAATTGAAATCCTCGTCCTGTTCAGGGGCGGGGATTTTTGCTTTGAAGCTTTTGATGGGCGTGAGAAACGCTGCGGGGTATGGAAAAACCGATGCGGTATTGCCCTTGCAGCAACTGGGGGGTTCAATGGCATTAAGCAATCCCTTTGGAATGATGCTTCTCATTCAATGCGAAGACGAACGGCACTTTTGATTGATCAATGCCTACTCATTTTTGCCTTGTTCATCGTCCCATGCATTACGTCTCACCCATGACCCATCCACTCCACTCCCTATTCGTCCGCAATCTGGCCGGCACCGCGCTTGCCCACGACACGTATTTCGAGCAACTCAGGAAGGCTGAATTTTCCCGACTCGACGATAGTGCTCAGGTCTACCTCGACTATACCGGGGGAGGACTTCACGGGGCATCCCAGGTAGAGCGGCATTTGGGACGCCTGATGAACGGGGTGCACGGCAATCCGCATTCGGTCAACCCCACTTCAATGGCTTCCACTCAAAGTGTTGAAGAGGCCCGGTCCAAGGTTCTGTCTTTCTTCGGCGCCGAGCAGGACTATTACTGCATCTTCACCCCCAACGCATCTGGGGCACTTAAAATCGTGGGTGAGTGCTACCCCTTCTCAGACGACGGGGCCTACCTTCTGACCGCCGACAACCACAATTCGGTAAACGGCATCCGCGAATACTGCAAGGCCAAGGGGTCGGCCTTTCACTACGCCCCGATTCAAAAGGATTTGAGCATCGATGGGCCGCAGCTGAAGTCCCTCTTGGCCGGTGTGCAGGGACGCAATAAGTTGTTTGCATTTCCCGCGCAGTCCAATGTCTCAGGGGTTCGACACCCTTTGAAGTGGATCCGCAAGGCCCAGCGCGCCGGTTGGGATGTGATGCTGGACGCCGCCGCTTTTGCTCCGACGTCCCCCTTGGACCTTTCGGAAGTGCGACCCGAATTCGTCGCGGTGTCCTTCTACAAGATTTTCGGCTACCCCACTGGAATTGGTGCGCTTTTAGTCCGGAAGGATGCTTTCGCCAAGTTGGAGAAGCCTTGGTATGCCGGGGGCAATATCACCCTGTCCTCGGTGGGTGCTGCCAATCGGTTCCTGTTCGATGATCACCAGCGTTTCGAGGACGGCACGGTGAACTACCTCGACATTCCGGCCATCTCTGAAGGCCTGGACTTTGTCACGGCCATCGGCATGGAGCGAATCAAGGAGCGGGTGGAATCCCTTTCCAAGTGGCTGCATGACGGGCTGTCCGAAATTCGGCATCCAAACGGTGAGCCCGTAGTGAGATTCTACGGCCCCCGAAATCGGAAGCGATGCGGTGGCACCCTGAGCATGAACTTTCTCGATGCCAGCGGCGCGCCCATTCCATTCCAAGTTGTGGAGGACGCTGCCGCTCAAAAGGGCATTTCCCTGCGCACCGGATGCTTCTGCAATCCCGGAATCGACGAGGTCAACCACGGCATCGATGCGGATGCGCTCCGGACGTACTTCGGCGAGCGCGAAGCGGGCGACTACTTCGATTTCATGAACTACAGCGGCATCGCCCGCGGTGCGGTTCGGGTTTCGGTGGGCGTGCCCACCAACCGCGCCGATTTGGTCGCGTTCAAGGCCTTTGTTTCTGATTTCGTGGCGACTGGGCAGGCCCACGATGAAGCCGTTGTGAGGAAAAAAGCGGCCTGAACCCGACGCCACCCAGTGACTTTGAGATACGGGACCAGCGCTCCTAGTTCCTTGTCCGTTGAAGTTCTACTCAACGATAAACTTATGCGTTTTCCCTTCGTGCGTTTTTACTGTGTAGACCCCCTTACTCCAGTTGCTTACATTTAAAACCCAACTTGAAACGGGTCCTGTTTCTTCTACTAATTTTCCAATAGAATTGAAAACTCGAAGGGTCGATTTTGAGTTTAAGGTGATTGTTAAAGTTGTTGCAACAGGGTTCGGGAATATCAGGACTGAGGTGTCGTCTAATTCACCGACAATAGTTGCGGGTGAACCAGCACATCCGCAGTCTTCTTGAATCACGTCGTCCTGTGTGGTTTCGTCACCGTCATCACAAGCGTCACCAATTAACAAACAGCTTTCATTGTCTTCTGTTGCAGCAACGTCATAATTGCAAGCCAAAGAATCCATGCATCCAGGGATGTGGATTGTAATACTTCCGACCATCCCCATAGAAGCATGACCATAGGTAGTACAGTCATATAAGTAAACTCCAGGAATCGTAAAAGTGTGTGTCCCCAAACAAACGGGCACAGAATCAACGTCCACGGCTGGTAGGTAAAATTCTTCAGGGTTGTCAAACGAAAGTTGAGTTAGAGAACTCGTTATTCCATTTACATCGTGATACCCGCCATAGTTTACCCATCCAAC
>CALACF010000163.1 GCA_937890245.1 uncultured Flavobacteriales bacterium | reverse complement strand
CAACAGCGCGTCCTGGGTCACGGTGCCCATCATGCCGCGCAGGTCGCCCGCTGCAAACTGTCGCGCGTCCACGCCGTCCCAGCTGACCCGGCCACTGCACGGGTCGTACAGACGCGCGAGCAGGCGAGCCGCCGTCGTTTTCCCACTGCCCGAAGCGCCGACCAGCGCAACCGTTTCGCCCTTGCCGATTGTCAGGTCGATGCCGCGAAGTGCGGGTTCTTCGGCGCCGGGGTAGGTCATGGTGACCTGCTCGAAACGAATGGCCTCGTTGAATTGGGCGGACAGAGGTTGGGCGGGCTCCACGACCGTGGATTTGGCATTCATAACCTCTTCGAGGCGCTCGAGCGAGGCGGCGCCCTTCTGGATCTTGAAGACCGCATCGCTGAGCGACTTGGCGGGCGGTATGATCTGTGAGAAGATGACGAGGAAGCCGATGAATAGCTCACCCTCGAGCCCTTCTCCGGACAGCACCAGTTTGCCGCCCACAAAGAGCAGCACCGCGATGATGCTCAGCGACACGAACTCACTCACGGGAGAGCTCAAGTATTCGCGCTTGTAGAGCTTGCGCATAAGCTGGAAGTAGCCTTCATTGTCCTTTGCAAACCGGGCGCGGAATCGATCCTCAGCCGAAAAAGACTTGACAATGGGCATGCCCGAGAGCGTCTCCTCAATCCGAGAAATCAGCGCGCCGAGGCGCTCTTTTCCACGGCCCGCAGCGTTCTTGAGCGAAGCCGCAATGCGGCTGATCAGAAAGCCGGAGACCGGCATGAACACCAGGGCAAACAAGGTCAACTCCCATGAAATCAGCAGCAGTGTCACCAGAGACAGGATGATCATGATGGGCGCCTTGAAGAGTACTTCGAGGGTGCCGATAACCGAGAACTCGACTTCCATCAGGTCGTTGGTCATGCGCGAGATCAGGTCGCCCTTCCGCGCTTCTGTGAAATAGCCGAGCGGCAAGGCAAGCATACTGTCAAAGACCTGCGCCCTCAAATCCCGGGCGACGCCTGTGCGGATGGTGGCCAACGAATAAAATGCGAGGTACGTTACGAGGTTCTTCAACAGCGCCAAGACGACGATGCCAACGCAAAGTCCCAGCAGGGCTTGGGCGGGGCCCTGTTCCAAGATGTACTGGTCGAGGGAATGGCTCAGCTCTGAAAAAGCACGGTCGATTGTTCCAGCAGATTCGTCGAGCTGGGGCGTTTGGGATTGGCCTTCTCCATGGCGGAAGAGGATGCGTAAAAACGGGACAATCGCCAAAAATGTGAACAGCGACAGAAAGGCGTTGAGCACGTTGAATAGCACGTTTGCCGCTAGGTTCAAGCGGTAACGTAGCACGAGGCCGAACAGATCCTTGAAGCGCTTCACTCGGCGGCGTATCCAATAAACGTGTGCGGTGTGATCGCATGGAGCTCAGCGCGAACCGAAGCCGGGACGTCGAGATCGGCGATGAACGCGGTGATGGATTGCTCGTCGATGCCGCCCTTACCACGGGTCAAGGCTTTCAGCGCCTCATATGGCTCCGGGTATTTTTCGCGGCGCAACACGGTTTGAATGGCCTCGGCCACCACAGCCCACTGCCGGTCGAGGTCGGCATTGAGGCTGTCTTCGCGCAGCAACAGCTTAGACAAGCCTTTGCGCGTAGCGTTGATGGCAATAATGCCGTGTGCGATGGGCATGCCGATGTTCCGGAGCACGGTGGAGTCGGTAAGGTCGCGCTGCAGCCGGCTGATGGGCAACTTGTCGCTAAGGTGTGCAAGCAAAGCGTTGGCCAAGCCGAGGTTGCCTTCGGAGTTCTCGAAATCGATCGGGTTGACCTTGTGGGGCATAGCCGATGAGCCGACCTCGCCTTCGACGACTTTCTGGCCGAAGTACTCGATGGAGATGTACGTCCAAACGTCTCGATCGAGATCGATGAGGATATTGAAGATCCGGCGCAGCGCGTCACACCAAGCTGCCAAATGGTCGTAATGCTCGATTTGCGTGGTCGGGTACGAGCGGTGCAAGCCGAGCTCCTCGTGGACAAACTGATCCGCAAATGCAGGCCAATCAGTTGCCGGATAAGCGACGCGATGCGCATTGAACGCTCCCGTGGCTCCACCAAACTTTGCGGCATACGGCACCGCATCAAAAGTGGCCAGCGACTGGTCGAGGCGCTCGACAAAAACAGCGAACTCCTTGCCCAAGGTTGTCGGGCTGGCAGGCTGCCCATGGGTCCGGGCCAGCATTGGGATGCTGCGCCAGGCTTCGGCTTTGTCCTGCAAGTCGTCGCGCAGCGCATCGAGAGCGGGCCGCAGTACGTCTGCGGTCGCCTCCATCAGCGACAACGGCACCGCCGTGTTGTTGATGTCCTGCGATGTCAGTCCGAAGTGGACGAACTCTACGAATTCGACGAGCCCCAAGTCCTTGAACCTCGCTTTGACAAAGTATTCCACGGCCTTTACATCGTGGTTCGTGGTGCGCTCAGTCGCCTTCACCTCCTCGGCGTCTGCAAGGCTGAACTGCTGGTACATCGCGCGAAGCCCCGTTTTCTGGTCTTCAGTGAGTTCCGGCAAAGGCGACAGACCTGCAGCACATAAGGCGATGAAATACTCCACCTCGATGCGTACCCGGTAATTGATGAGGCCCGACTCAGAAAAATAGGGAGACAAATCGGCGGTGTGGCGGTGGTAACGGCCGTCTACAGGTGAGACGGCGAGCAGTTGAGCGTGTGGCATTTTTGCGCGTTGGAAGCGAAGGGCGAAGTTAAGGATTTGCGGGCTTCAAGGCGGCCTCGACTGCATATATTCGGCCCATGCAAATTGAGACGATCATGCACGGCACCCTGCGACTCGACGGCGGCGCCATGTTCGGCGTGGTGCCCCGGCCTCTGTGGTCCCGCGACCGCCCTACCGACGAGCGCAACCGATGCACCT
>CALACF010000162.1 GCA_937890245.1 uncultured Flavobacteriales bacterium | reverse complement strand
TTATACCGGTTCGCCTACCCGCACGATGGCTGTGGGGCACCACAAGGCTTGGACGAAGGACTTGCTTTCGCGTTGGGGCTACCCCGTTGCGCCATCCGTGACCATCACAGCTGAAGATCGCGAGCGGCATGCCGACGATTTCACGGCTTGGGCGCATGAGCTGGCGGAACAAATCGGCCTGCCGTGCTTCATCAAGGGCAACCAAAGTGGATCGAGCATTGGCGTTACCCGCGTAGAGTCGGTTGAGCAATTTCCCGCGGCCTTTGATGCCGCCTTCGCGGCGAGCGCAACCATCATGGTCGAAGCCTACTTGTCTGGCCGAGAATTTACCTGCGGCGTCATCCCATCATCGCCCGGGGGGGCGCCGGTAGCGCTCCCTGTCACAGAAATTACCACCGCCAACCTTTTCTTTGACTATCAGGCAAAATACGAGGGGCAGAGCGAAGAGATCACGCCCGCAGATATCGATGAGGCAACCACCGCTCAAATTCAGCAAACCGCTCTCGACGTGTATTGTGATATGGACATGTGTGGCGTGGCGCGCACCGACTTCATCATGCATGATGGCGTAGCCAATATCGTCGAGGTCAACACCGTCCCCGGCTTTTCAGCAGCCAGCATCATTCCCCAGCAAGCGGCAGAAGCCGGCCTACAGCCCCGAGAATTCATCAGCTTGCTGCTCGATGACGCTTGGGTGCGCTCAGGCCGTTCGTATCCGGTCGGCCAACTGGGCCAACGCCTCTGAGGCCACCGTCAACTTGGGTCGCTCGAAATTGATGTCGGCTACCGTCTGCAGCGGCACCAGATGCATATGGGCGTGCGGAACTTCGAGCCCGATCACGGCCACACCAACCCGCTGGCACGGAACGGCTCGCTCAATCTTCAAGGCCACCTCGCGGGCAAACGGATTGATCGCCGCGAGGACATCCTCCGGCAAGTCAAAAAATCGGTCCACTTCTAGTTTCGGAATCACCAGCACATGCCCGAGAGCCAAGGGCTGAATATCCAGAAACGCGAGAAACATCTCGCTTTCGGCCACCTTGTGACAAGGCAGCTCTCCGGCTACAATGCGTGAAAAAATGCTCGCCATCAGCTCCGCGAAATGTCGACAACCTCAAAGGAAATCGGACCGTTGGGCGTCTGAATATCAACGACATCTCCGAGTGCTGTCCCCAGCAAGCCCTTTCCAATCGGCGACTCAATCGATATTTTCTTTAGCGCCAGGCTTGCCTCATTCGGCGCCACCAAGGTGTAAGCCACCTGCGCCCCAGATTTCACGTTTTTAATCGTCACCGTGCTTAGAATGAACGCTTTGGAATGGTCAATCTGACTCTCGTCGATAATTCTTGCGGCGGCCATTACATTTTCCATCTTGGAAATCTTGGCCTCAAGCATTCCCTGCGCCTCCTTCGCGGCATCGTATTCGGCATTCTCACTCAAATCCCCCTTGTCGCGCGCATCTGCGATTTGCTGAGTAATGAACGGCCGCTGCACCGTTTTCATTTCATGCAATTCATCCTTGAGATTCTTGTACCCCTCGGGTGTATAGTAGCTGACTTCAGACATGCCAATTTATTTACAGACTTAGAGGTTGTCGAGATCGGTTGGGCGCATAACGCCGAACCATTTGAGGACT
>CALACF010000161.1 GCA_937890245.1 uncultured Flavobacteriales bacterium | reverse complement strand
AGGTAAGCCTCCTCCGTCTCAGCCTCAGTCCAGACCGTGCTCAGCTCCTGGGCGTCTCTTTCGCACAGCGTAGCCAATGCTTCGTCCCCCACGACGTGCGGGACTAGCTCTGCGGCAATTTCAACACCTGAAATTTTCAAAATGGATCGTTTCCTGGATCGTAGTCAACCCCGCCGTCATTCTGCGTGTCTGGAAGCAAAGCGGCGGCCTCGTCGAGTTGTCTACAAAAATCGGCGTATTCCTCGTCGGACATCTGCGGCGGCTTGGCCTTCGACGTGTTGCAAAATCCGCATAGCAACTGCAAGAGGCCCTCTTTGGCCTCCTTGTTGTAGATACTGATACGCCAGGAATAGCCCACGTCCCTGGTGGTGTGCCTTCGCGTGCTGCTGATGTGATCGAAGGTTAGTATGGCCTCGTCTGTCTCGCCGCACTTCACGCACTTGCCACCGAGAAACTCGATGATCCGAAGACGTAGCTTTTTGGCACTGGCATTCTGGCGTTTTCCCACACCAGGGAGAACAGAAAAGCCTCAGGTCAGAGATTTCCACCTACCGGACCGCCAGCAAGGTTGTTGAGCAGGCAGGCGTATTTGGAGCGGGGCACGCAGGGGCAATCGCATCGGAGCGCGCAGACAGAGACGAAAACGTTTACGTTTCTCTCTATACGTGAACCAGCGTCGGCTCCTTAACACCGCCTGCTCCTCACGTCACTTACTTTTCCTTTGCCGAGGGTGGCCGATGGTCATGGGAGAGACACCCGTCTTGGCTGCTTCCTGTTTCGCCAATTTCTGTGCCTGATACTGTAGCTTCCTGGACAGCTCAAGACCTTGTGGAGTCGTGCCCTCAAACCGGGTCGAGTCCTTCCTGGCATTGTCCTTGAGCGATGAGTCCACCTTCTCAAGGAGCTGGGCTGTGTCCTCTTCGCTCCCGACTACCGGAGGATGTAGACGTTTATTGATTAGGGTGGCCTCCGTCTTGACGTAATCGTAGTATTGGAGCACCTGCGCCACATTCAGCTTACCGCGCTGCAACGCCTCGTGCAGGAATTTCTCGCAGCCCCACCTGGCTGACACATGTTGTAGCTCACGTTCCTGATCGTGGGCCTTGAGCATGCTCGACTGGAACGCCAGCTTGTTTTCCTGGCCCGAGGTGAAGTGGGCCGCGAGCAGTTTATCCTCAGCCGTGATGGGTTTTCCCGTGCTGTAGGACTCGTTTACACGGGCGAGGGTGTCCAGGATCGGGTTGGACGTGTCGAGCACCATGTCGTCACGGAGAGCCTCCTGGACCGTGTCGCCTGCCTCCGCGTCACCTCCGAGTATGGCTGTGGCCTGGGCTACGCCCGCAGGGACAGGGGTCTTGCCCTTGCCTTTCTTAGCCGGAGCCTTTTTTGGGTCTAATACGGCCCTTACCCTGCGATTGACCCTCTTCTCCGCCTCGTTCGCATCCCGCGCCTTTTGACGAGCAGCCTTGAGTAGATCGGCTTGAGTTGGTGCCTTGGCCTTGACCTTGGCCTTGACTGGTACAGACCTCTGGCGCCGAATCGGGGGTTTCGGCGCCGCCTTTTTACGTGCGGCGGCCATGTCAGCCCTGGAGGTGGGTTTTGACCACGGCGGGCGGGGCCGCTTGTGGTGACTTACCGTCCTCGGTGATGGGTCGACGCTCGTTGAGCTTGGCGGCAGCTGTCTCAGCTGCCTGCTGTGATTCGTGGACGCCGCCGACACTTTGGCCGCCTTGCACCACGATTGATTTTCCGTCTGCTTCGTTACTCATGACACTAGGTAGAACATAATTTTAGCTGCTGAACGACGGCAACGACGGAAGGTCGGCCACATCGCGCAGGTTAGCGATGCCAGCGATGATCTCCTTGGTGTCGTCCGCCTTCTGCTTGGCCGCCTTCGAAAGGATCTTTCCCTCGTTTGCCACCACGTTGGTCGCGTAATCCTTCACAACCTTCGCCGTGGCTGCCGGAGTCATTTTAGACGCCTTGCTCACTAACGCTCCCGCAGACTGGAACGAACCGCATATTGTAGACAAACACGACAAGTAGTCGTTCCCACTCAGCATCGCCTGGTTGAACTCCGACTGTGCGGAATCGAACTCCGCCTGGAGCCGATCCATCCTGATCCACGGAGAATTCTGGAGGTCTCCCACAAGTTTACCATACGCGGTGCCAACCTCTGCCTGGAGCTTGGTGACAGGGCCGTCGACACCGCCAGACGGGGGCAAGTTCAACTGGGGGCACCCCGCCTGAAGATCGTCGTACAGCGACAAGTCTATCGATGACAAGGCGATTAGCCTCGATAAGTCGGGAAAAAATGCGGAAAAGTCACCCAGCGCCTCCAACAGCTCAGCCATGCGGCGCAGTGCCACAAACTTAGCATTCACGAAATCCATGATCGCCAACTGAAAGTCAGCGAGTGAGTCCAACATGTCACATGCGTTTGCCGTTGCCATACACTGTATTTACCACTGGATGAAGTCTGTCGCCATAATTGATGCTCTCTTTGAAGAACTGGAATCCTCAAAGTTCAGGCAGCCGGAGAACTTTGACACGGTTAAAGAGGGCGACGGATGGGTGGTGAGTGGCGGCGGGAACGACTGGGAGGCTGGCATCACCGCCATGGCAATGACCATGGCGCCCGTCAAGTGGGGAGGCTCAAGACCTGAGGCCAAGCGGATCTGGGTCCACCTCAACATGGACGCCCACGGCGGGGGAAGCGTTGACCAGGAGAAGGAGGCTGTTGCCGCCGCCAAGGCGCTGGGTAGCTCGGCCGTGAAGACCTGGATAAAGGTCGCCAACCGGATCAAGCGCGAGAAAACCAAAGAGAGAATGCCTAAGAAGTGGTGGGATGCCTTCCGCGACGCCCTCCGCGACGAGGAGATGGCGCCCATGGTCAAGGAGTGGGGCCGAGACAAGACTGAGTGGGCGGTGAACGACGCTGGCGACCACGGGGACCCTGAGCGCGTGACAGAAAAGCTTGGCCCTCCGCCAGACCTGCCACCCAGCCGTGCGCCTCTCAGCGACTTCAGCGACCTTACGCGTCGCAGCCTGGCCTACGATTACGTCGAGCAGGAGGTTGGCCGTCGCGACTGGCGCGCTAACTGGAAGCAGATCATGGCGAAGAACGGGAAAGGCGGGTTAAAAGGAAAAATCCAGCGCTGGCTGGACAACTACGAGATCGACCATGATCCCGAGGGGCTTGTGGACTACATTGACGGCATGGTAGAGAAAAACCCAGGGAGGTGGCTTTGAACACAGACATACAGGAGAAGTACGAAAATCAGATTAGAGCTCTCCCCGACGAACTCGAAGACTGGAGGAAGGGATGGATCGCAGACAACTGGCTGCGCGAGTTCATCTACTTTGACGGCAAGGCCGTAAGCTTCAAGGCCAAGAACACGCGGCTCACCCTGACCGACAAGTACTCAAAGTCACTGGGTGTCGTACTGGCCACATACCTCGCCTCTCCGGTTGAGGCGCACTACCTCATCAGCGTTTTCAACCTAGTGCTGATGATCCTTATCGTCTACAGCACGACCACACTAGCTGCGCTGAGGCCGTTCGAGAAGCACCAGATCCACCGAGAAACAGCTGAGGAGCTGATGGAGGAGTGGCGGAGTTTCAGTGTGCTCCAGGGGAAGTACATCACGCTCGGGTGGGGGGATGGGTTCAGCCTGTTCCACGACAACGTCTCCGATCTCCTCAGGTCCAACCGAAGGAAGGCGTCCAGGATC
>CALACF010000160.1 GCA_937890245.1 uncultured Flavobacteriales bacterium | reverse complement strand
TCGTGGGCCGCAAAATGAACTACTGCGTTATATCTCCCCGCCACTGCGGAGAGGTACACCACGCCACCCTGCTGGTTGAGACCAAGTTCCCCCGCGCCTTCGTCTACCAGAGCAGCATCTACGAACACGGCGTGTGGTCCCACGTGTTCACTCCCCTCAACGAGGGTTTACCCATTACCAGAGACCACAGCATGCCCTCAAGGCGATGCACTGTGAAATTCGTTCCGGCTGAGTTACGCATCTCTGCCAGAAGAGGTTGGTGCCCTCCCCTGGACGATGTGCTCTCCGCTATCCATGGAGCAACGTGGACCAACTACAGGCACGACCGTGGCCTGTATACCTCACTCCGTGAACCTGTTCCCCAGTGGTGGTTTATCCCCTCATACGACAACAACGACAACGACCCTCCCTTCTGATTATGACAAAAGCTGAAACTCACTACTCATTCCAATTCTGCGTCACATGCGGCAACCGCAAAACCAATGGCGGCTTTGGCCGTCCGTCATCTGAGGGAAAGTTCTACCACATCCACCGTGTCTACCACTGGAAGTGCAACGAATGCCTTGCCCTGGAGATAGCCACTATGACGACCAACCACCGCTCTGGGGCTGAGCTGCAACTGGCACAGGTCCTCAGGGCCAAGGGCATTTACTTCACGTCGAAGTTCAAGTTCAAGTCGACGGGCTTCGAATACGACCTCGCCTTCCCTGGCAGGAAGTTGATCATTGAGATCGACAGCCCCAAGGCTCACAAGGGCAAGAACAGGCGCAAGCGTGACGCCGGGAAGGACGCACTGGCCACCAAGAAGGGCTGGGACGTTGTCAGGATTGCTCCCTGGCCTCCGTCCTATTTCGTGAAAACAGCCATAGATGCTATCCTCTCGCACCGGGAGAAGCACAATGGTAGTTACGCTGATGAGAGAAAGAGCCAGGGTAATCGTCGACCGCCTAGTCGAAGCAGGAGCCAGGAGGTTCTTTCGAATGCATCCCGTCAACGTCAGGCTGGTGGCTGAGCGTCTGGCGGATCAGTGTGGCTTCACGCCCATGGGCACCAAGAACGAAACCGAGGTCTTGGTGCTGCTCAAATCTGACCTCGGTTTCGATACCCTATGGTGAGCAACCTCGCATCCCAACTGATAGGAGAAGGAAGCAGGTACCTGGCACTGCGTGGTTTGGGCGTGGCCCCTGCTCTTATCCGGCAGTTCAAGCTAAAGCCGATAGGCCGGTCTGTTGCAGGCCCTGCAACGCGGCGCATGCCCCGGCCTGGGATTTTCTCTAACGTCGTCCACACCGTGGAGGGGAGCGACGTGACGATGGAGCTGCGCCAATTTGACGTGAGCGTCAATCTCATCGTCCAAAACGAGGACAGGTCCTGGTACATGCGGCAGAGTTTCGAGGGAAGAACCGCAGATGAGGCTGTCTCCGCCGTCCAGGCTCAGCTCCACAATTTCAGCGGGACCATGCTGGGAAAGCACTCACGGCAGGTTTGGACCTACGCCGCCCAGGACGCAGGGTGGAGGATCTTGCCCATCACCTCATGAGCGACATGGCCCTTCAACTCATCGGAGAGGGTGGCTTTCGTCGCCTAGCCTCCGCAAGTTGGCCCACGTGGAGGCGTATCGTGAAGGAATACGGGCTGGAGTTTCACCCCAATCGTACTCCTCCGCTATACGGTGTGAGAACGAAGGTGGGCACATCGTGGCTGGGCCTGTACTACCACCCAGCGGCCGCCAACCGATGGCACCGGGTGCAACTGAGGGTCACCCGCGCCGGTCGCTGCTACGTGGAGGCATACAACAGCGTGGAAGAGCGGTCCTTCGCCGAGCTGAAGGGCCATATCGACCACGTGGCCTGGCTCCTGAGGACGCTCCGCCACGCAGAAGATCCCCGGTTTGCGGACAGAGCGGTCAACGACTCGCTGTGTCACCGAGGCTGGGACGTCACAAACTAGGAATGGCCGCCGCAGCCCACCCCAACCAGCCCCCGACGCCCGTAGTGGCGTTGACCGCTGCCCACCTGGACCGCTTGGCCAGGCAGGCCCACTGGAGCTTCGACGTCAAGACGTACGACACCGTCGACACCGTGGTGATGCGCGGCGACGGTGTCGACGATCTCGACCAGCTGCTAGCCCTCATCGACCGTCACGCCCCTCGAATCAAGGTTCTCGTTGACGTGGGCGTGCAGCATTCGGACTTCCGCCTCTCGGGCCGGGCTGACGTGGTGGCCCTGCGCGCCAAATACGTTGAGATCCACGGCGAGGTGACATCCCCCCAAACCTGGGAGACGTTATGACACTCGTTACCGGAGGGTTACTGACGGAGGCCGAGCTGACCCATCTGGTCAACACCCTGGCCTGGCGGTTTGACTGCGAATTGTTCGACAACTCAGACTCGGTGACGATCACCGGCGACGGTGTAGACGATATTGACCAGCTCATTGGGATCATCGACCGGCACCGCAAGATACGCATGCTGGTGAACGTCGGATTCATCACACCGGACTACAAAGTGGCCAACCGCGTGGACATTGTGAACATGCGGGCGGTCTACGTGAGTATTTACGGTGAAGTGAACAATCCAGCACCACCCAACGCCCTTAACATCCCCGATCCCTGGTAATGTCTGCACGAGGACTAATACGGCGTTACAATAAAGGGCCACAGATCAGGCAACGCATACAGCAGCTTGAGGACTCCGAGTGTACCGTGGTCACCGCCAACAGCGGTTACCCGGACTTCACGGAGACCCCGGAGAGGTACGTCTTTCCAGGGACAGAGTATGGTGGCTACGGCAGCGGAGGCGCCACCTCCTTCGAGATTGCAAATTGCCGATATTGGCAGGACCACGCGGCACGCCGGTGGCTGGAAGTGGACGGCGGGTCCGTCGAGGA
>CALACF010000159.1 GCA_937890245.1 uncultured Flavobacteriales bacterium | reverse complement strand
TCCGCAGGAAATGAAACCAATATTGAAATAGCTCAGACATGCAATTGGACGCGAAACAATGGCCTTGCATTCCTGCGCTTTACTCCGTCTGGAACTATTATTAGCCTCCCGAAAGCCGTACATATCGATGGAGCATACACGTATTTAAGTTCAGAAACCACTATTAAGGGATATACAACCTACCGGTTCGTAGGAGCTACGGATCCTCACGTGATAGCCGTCTCAGGCTATGCCAATGACCCTGAGTACTTGGATGCTTCGCAGGCGACAGCACCAAATGACAGGGTGCCGTTTCTACTGAAACTAAACCTCAATGCAACGACCTCAGCTGATTTTGTCCAAGCCCAACATTTTTATGCAGGAGACCCCTCTACAAACTATGGAGATGACATAAGCATTTTAGCTGCCAACAGTAGAGATGGGCAACAACCCATCGTTTTCTACCCTGAGATGATGGATTTGTCCGAATCAACCGCGGGTGGCTTCAATATTGTCGGACACCGCAGGACACATGTCTATACCGGACCCGACGATTTCGATCCAGACGTTATTTTAACCGATGCAATGGGGTATGACTTATCCGCAGATTCCACCACTTGCGAAGAGTTTGAACTTCCACTAATACTTGAATTTCCCGGGTATTCAGGGCAGGACTTGCTGTCGTTTTCAATTGTTGTCGAGGCGAACATTTCAGATGTTGACTCAACTTTCATTTCACAAGACATCGTTCCCTGCGAGGACTATTACGCTTGTGATGTGGAGCTCGACATCACCGTGACTGAAGACACGTGTGACTATTTCACCATAACGGCCAACAACCTGGGCTCAACGCCCTTGTCTGCACTGTTTCTGTCTTTTGACCACGGCAACAATGGAACAATTGAACAATCGGGGACGGCAGACGGTTCCGATGGGTCGGGAAACCCCTCCTATTCTGCAATGTATCCTGCCGGTTCAACCGACGTTAAAGTGACTCTCACTTGTCTAGGCGTGGATTATGTCCACATCGAGACCATTGTTAGAGATTGTCCTGACGACGCTGAATGTGTCCTCGCCAATGATCTAGTGGCTGCTGTTACATCCTTGAACACAACCCTTTGCACAACTGAAATTGGCATAACGGGCATCGTGACGCCCGTAGATGGGGCTTCCATATCATGGACTTTCGGAGGAAACCCTGTACCCGCTGCCTCAGGGCAATGGACCTATGCTTTCTTAGAAACATTCCCTGAACTCATGGAGGGAGACTATGCTGACTTCATCTGTGCTACGGTGACGTGTCCCGACGGAACATCCCTGACGGTATGTTCTGATATTTCCGTACTCAGCTCTTTCGGCGACTTGGGCTTGGATATGTGGCTGAACTGCGGTACAGGCTGCTATTTCGGCGCTTCTGGAACCTCAGCGGCGGTGACAATCAATCTCGACGTTTGGAGCTTGGACCCGGCTATTTATGGGGCTGAGGTCAACTTTAGTGACGGCACCACCTTCCCCCTGAATTTGAACTCCCCAGTCTCTATCCTCAAGTGTTTCAGTGCCTTCTCCTTTTTCAAAACTGCTTGCTTGAAGGTCTATGAACTCAGCGACCCCTCTTGCTATGTGGAATTCTGCGACACCGAAACGTGCATTTCCATCGCTCCTTTTGATCCTTCAGCCGTTCTGGTTGATCTGCTTCCAAACCTGTCCTTTGAACAAGCAAGTTGCAGCATCATTGTGCCTGACTATATAGAAAACCTTGGCTATACCGAGGTGGAATGGACTTATCAAAGTGAGACTCAAGTGCAGCTCATTTCCTTCGACGTATTGTCTGGCGAATGTCAGAATTCGACCTTTATCGATTTCCTTAAAGCAGAGGGTCTCTCGGCCTTTATCGATTTCCTTAAAGCAGAGGGTCTCTCGGCAGATGCCGTCGACCCCGCTTCATTAGGGTACGGTGATCAGGCAGGCAGCTATGCCAGCAACGGTGATGGCGCCTTTATTGCGAACGTATCCACACCCGTGATACTTGTAGAAGTTGATTCTTCTGGCACACCGAACATTGACCTTTCTAACCTTACTGGAAACGAATTGTTGCTCACCACTTTTGAGCTAGAAATCCAGGCGGGAATTGCAGTTGGCAACCCTGGAGACACGTACATCCCAGGGGACACGTACCTCACTGGAGGAAGTGACTTTGTCATCATGAACCCCTCTGAGGGTGGTTTCCTACCATGGCATCGCGGGTATATTCTGGACTGCGATGTCCCAATGGATGGGAACTATACTGAGGTGGAATGGACTTTTAATGGTGCACTGCCCCCCAGCCCCCAGTATGATGAAAATGGCTTGCTGACCAGCTGGGTTGGATTGGACCCAGGTCCAATTGGGCTCGTAGATCTTGACGTAGGACCGGTCAACGCCGAGTGTCCTACGGATGCCATGTATTTGGCCACCGCCACGATTGGTGGAGTTTTTGCTGGTGGAGTTTCAGATGATTTCGCGGTTGCAGAAAGAAATAGTTTTTTCCCAACTGTAACCTTTGAGACCTTGGTCACAACGGGATGTGAGAACGTGACCATGACGGTGCTTACTGACCAATACGCCAGTGAAACAACCTGGGAAGTTTCGAATGCCAACGGCAATGTCGTTTGGTCAGGTGGACCTTACGCCAATCAGTTCACAGAGTACACTGAATCCACTTGTTTGAGCCCTGGGTGTTATACCCTTTCTGTCTTTGACAGTTACGGCGACGGAATCTGCTGCACTTACGGTGAGGGCGAATACACACTGCGTCTAGACTCTGATGGCACCACACTTGCATCAGGCGGAGCTTTTGATAATATAGAAATCACCGACTTCTGCATTGACTTTGTCCCTGGCGTTTCCATTGCAACAGTGGATACAACATGCGACGCCGTGTTCACACACGAAACCATGGCTTTGGGCTTGCTTCCTGGCTCTACGCCAGGGACCTACATCCACACTGAAGACAACATTCAGCTTGGATTTGAGACCTTCTTTGACGGAAGTGGCATGACGTACGGCAACGCAGCTGTGTCATCGGCTGTTTCTGGAGCAGGAAGCGGGCAAGTCCTTACGACCAGCAACATCCTTGCGGTGTATGATCTTTCTGCCTTCTCCAACGTCATCGATGTGAGCTTTGAGTTCTTTGATGGTGCGGGAATAGAGAATTTGATCATCAATGGAAGCACACTCCATACGGGAGAGTTGGAGAGTATGCCAGCGGCAGTTGCTCCTGGCGTTACCATGGCCGTGAGCTACACCAACCACCCTGGCTACCAAGTTGGTTTGGTCGAGTTGACCGGTAATGTGCAGAAGATCGAAGTGGGAGGGCAGCAGTTCTATGTAGACCACGTTTGCGTGCACCACGACGGAGAGGTTACCACG
>CALACF010000158.1 GCA_937890245.1 uncultured Flavobacteriales bacterium | reverse complement strand
GACGTAGTCAACATCAAAGGTGTCGCCCACCGGTGAGTTCAGTCCGGTTACACCGCCTGCTTTGCTGCCCGTGCAAACGCAAGAGAGGTAGGCCACGCCACCGCCGCCCGTGGAAAATACATGGCCGATATCGTACAGCGAAGATCCGATAACGCTGTTGCACGTCGAGATGTTTTCACCCAACATGGTGCCGCCGCTGTTGTTCGTGTAAGGGTCAGTTGAACTATTCAAGTAGATCAGCTGGTCGGTGTTGGGGTGAAGCACAAGCCGTATGGCGAGCTCGCGTTCGACAATCGAGTTGACGCGGTTCATCGTGGTGTTCATCGCGCTCAGGGCCGCGCCTGTGTTGCCGCCGTGAAAACTGGCGTATTCCCCTGTGCAGGCCAGGGCGAGGCTGTAGTTTCTCCGTGTTTGGCCGAAGGGGGGGCCAATCATACTGCGCCCCGCAGCACCAGGGTCGAATGCGTTGCCCTGTTTAGAGAGGCCCATGTGCTGGACATCGCAGGCCATCGGACCCTTCTTTGTCGACGCATAGAATTCGCGGCGCGTGTACACGCGGAGTTGTTCCGTATCGCCCGCCGCCCAAGGGTCGAGGTACACGGTGCCCTTCGGGCTGTGGAGGATGCCGTGGAAGCCGCCGAGGCTCAAATCGATCCGGCCGGAAATGCGCCGGTCGTTGACTCCTTGGACGAGGAAGCTCTGGATTTGTGGGTAACGCGCCGCCAAATCGGGGTGCATCACATCGCTGCGCACGACAAAAAATTCAACGGGCGACCAGCCAGCTGTCGACCGCTCAGAGGGCATGGGCAGCACGATTTTTTCGTTGGAAAAGTCAACGCGCAAAATGCTCGCCTCCTCGGGCGCTTTTGACAAACCCTCGACGATTGCCGCGTGATCATAGCTGATGGCGCGGGTTCCGGCGATGGTCTCGCGCGCTGTCACACGCATTTGATCGCCTGAAGACCAGTCAATTGTTGTTGCATGAAGGCCCTGGGCGTGGGTGTGAAAAGACAGCGCGAGCAGGGCTGCGAAGAGCGAAAAGAAAGCCGAATTTCTGAGCATGATAAGTGGAGTGAAGCCGTTTCTCCAAAGGTCAACATAATATAAGGCTTGTACACACGGCACTGACAAAAATCATTGGAAGACGGGCAGTGGGTGGAAAATGGGGACAGCGTGTGGAAAAACGGAGGTGAAAACGTGCTGAATTGGCCCAAAAGACAAGTAGTTTCGAAGGATTCAAAATGAGCAGTCAATACACTGAAAAGGATATCCAATCCCTGGATTGGAAGGAGCACATCCGGCTGCGGCCCGGGATGTATATCGGCAAGTTGGGCGACGGTTCCAGCGCGGACGATGGCATCTACGTTTTGCTGAAGGAGGTCATGGACAACAGTGTAGATGAGCACTTGATGGGCGTCGGCACTGCAGTCGAAGTGGCCATCCGCAAGGGTTCGGTGATTGTGCGTGATTATGGGCGGGGCATCCCGTTTGGATCGGTGGTGGACTGCGTGTCGAAGATCAACACGGGGGCAAAATATTCCGACGGAGCGTTCACAAAGACAGTCGGTCTCAACGGCGTGGGAACCAAGGCAGTGAATGCTCTTTCCTCTGAATTCAGGGTGGAGTCGTTCCGAGACAAACAAGCAAAGGTTGCAGATTTTGCCTTCGGCAATAAATTGTCAGAGAGCGAGGTCATCGATTCGTCTCTGCGCAACGGAACGCGCATTACGTTCACGCCTGATGCTGCGGTTTTCAAGAGCTATCAATACCGACAGGAGCACGTCGAGCGCCTGCTCTGGAATTACGCCTACTTGAATTGCGGTTTGACGTTGGTGTTCAACGGTGAGAAGATCCAAAGTGAGTTTGGATTGAAAGACTTGATCGAGGCCAATCTCAGTGTGGAGGCCAATTATCCGATCATTCACCTGCGCGGCGAAGACATCGAGGTGGCCATCACCCACACCCAGGGCTACGGTGAGGATTTGTACAGCTTTGTCAACGGACAGTACACCACCCAAGGCGGCACGCACCAGGGTGCTTTGCGCGAAGCGGTGGTCAAGGTGGTACGTGATTTTTACGGAAAGGACTACGATTCGAATGACGTACGGATGGGCATCACCGCCGCCATTGCCGTTCGCGTGACGGAGCCCGTATTCGAGTCACAGACAAAGACGAAACTCGGCAGCAGTGAGGTCGCCGAGGGCGGCCCGACAATGCGCGCCTTCGTGATGGACTTCTTGAAAATCGAGTTGACCAATTATTTGCACCGCAACCCAGAAACGGCGGAGCTTCTGCAGCGACGCATCCTCCAGAGTGAGCGCGAGCGCAAGGACATGGCGGGCATCAAAAAGCTCGCGAGGACGCGGGCCAAGAAAGCGAATCTGCACAACAAGAAACTGCGCGACTGCCGGATTCAC
>CALACF010000157.1 GCA_937890245.1 uncultured Flavobacteriales bacterium | reverse complement strand
CGCTATCCGGAGATCTGAAATAGAGGTGCTTTCAAAGTCCCATTGGGAATTGGATTACGTTTGCTGTGGTACAAAAAAATGCTTCCCGAAACCAACCAATGAAACATCGTCTTCCCCTCTCCACGTCCTTGTTCGGAGCTGCCATGCTCACAACAGGAATCGCGTTCAAGCTCAACCACCTGATGGGGGCTGTCGTGCTGTCCAATGCTGGCTTTGCCGTGCTCGTTGTGGGGCTGATTTGGCTGATGGTGTCCATATGGCGGAAGTGATAAGTGATTGAATACGAGTAGAGAAAGATTATTTTTCTGGTTTTTCAACTGCGCCGATCCAATCTTTCGTAGATCCCGTACTTGACGCCAAACGGCCTGTTCCTCATCTGTGCTTTTTAACGATTCGAAGGCCTCGAATTCGATGAGATGTAAGAGCTTTGGTGTGTGAAACATCCGCTGTGCACCTCAATTTTGTCCGCCTGCTTGCTCATTTTTTGGGCGGGGTTTCATGGGCACTTGTTCAGCCAGAAATCGGATCCTCGGTGTGAAATTTCCGGCAGAGTTGTTGACGCTACAACAAACGATCCATTGCCCTTTGCCACGGTGGTATTGCAGGGTGAAACGCTGGGAACGTCAACAGATTTGGATGGAAATTATCGATTGGAGGGCATTTCGCCTGGCCTTCACAACATCGTGGTCTCAACCCTGGGATATTCCACGCAGGCAGTACTTGAAATCGAAACCACTCCGGCTCGTCCTGCAATCGTAAACGTTTCGCTTACTGAGGCGTATGTAGTAGTTGGAGCGGCAGAGGTGGTGGTGAGTTCACGCGCCACCACCGAGGAAGCTCCCTTGAGCGTTCGGAGCATCGGCAGTGATGAAATCAAGCGAAATCCTGGAGGGGGGCGCGACATCAGCCGGGCCTTGCGGTCGCTTCCTGGGGTAGCGGCCATTCCGAGCTTTCGAAATGATATTGTCATCAGGGGAGGTGCCCCAAATGAGAATCGGTTTTACATCGACGGCATTGAAATCCCGAACATTAACCATTTCGCCACCCAAGGGGCAAGCGGAGGACCAGTGGGGATGATCAACGTGGATTTGGTGGAAGGCGTAGATTTTTACGCCGGTGCATTCCCTGCGGCTCGGGGAAATGCCTTGAGTGGCGTTTTGGAATTTCGATTCAAGGAGGCTCGAAAGGACCATTGGGTCGCGAACGCAGTGCTGGGTACGAGTGATATTGGGGTGGCATCGGAAGGCCCTACTGGAGAGAACAGCAGCTTGATTTTGAGCGTAAGAAGAAGCTATCTTCAACTGGTGTTTGCGTTGATCGGCCTGCCCTTTTTGCCCACCTACAATGACTATCAGTTCAAATGGACGTGGCGCCCGGATGACCGAAATGCCATCACGATTCTGGGCCTGGGGGCATTGGACAATTTTGAATTGAATATGGGCCTGGCGGATGACCCGATGGCTGAAGATTATCTGAATCGAGTGGCCATTTTGGACGTGCTTCCTGTTTCAAACCAATGGAACTACATGCAGGGCCTGAAGTGGGACCGATACAAAGACGACGGAAAGTGGACCTTCGTCCTCAGTAGAAATATGCTGAACAATGCGTCCTACAAACATGTGGACAATGATGAGTCCAAGCCCAAAACACTGGATTATCTGAGTCGTGAAATCGAGAACAAATTTCGCGCAGAACGCCAACGCAGGCTTGAGGGTGGTTGGAAGGTCAGTTGGGGCGTGGCTTCGGAACTTGCTCGCTACATGAACGCCACAGAAAGCATCGTGTTCGTTCCACAAGTGGGGCAAGTGACCAGGGCGTTTGGATCTGAGCTGGCCCTGCTTAAGTACGGGGCTTTCGTTCAGGGGTCGAAGACGATGGCTCAGAACCGACTCACGATTTCGGGGGGCTTGCGATTGGATGCGGCAACTTTAGTCGGGCTAGCAGATGATTTGGAAGAACCGTCGGAAGCCGCCCTGAGAAATCCGCTCGACCAGTTCAGCCCTCGAATTTCCGCGAGTTGGTCGTTTGCGCCGGGGTGGACTTGGAATGCAAATACGGGCATCTACCACCAACTCCCTGCATACACCATCCTCGGTTACGCAGGAATGAAGTCCGACAGTTCTGCGATGACCTTGTTGAACTGGGGCAGTGATTTGGCGTATACGTCGAATCGGCAACTGGTGATGGGCGTGAGAAAGGAGCTTGACAAACGCAATGCTTCCGTCTCTTTGGAGGGCTTTTACAAGGGTTATTTCAACGCACCGGCAAGCGCTGAGAACGGGATTGCATTGGCAAACTTGGGGGCTGATTTTGGCGTGGTTGGGAATGAAGAAGTCACCTTCAATGCGCTGGGGCGTGCTTACGGCATGGAATTGCTGCTTCAGCAACGGCTGTATAAAGGGTGTTATGGATTGCTCGCGTATACGCTGGTGAGAAGTGAATACGACAACCCCGGCGACCAGCTGATGCTGAGCCAGTGGACACCGAGCTCTTGGGATAACCGCCACATTGTGAGCTTCACCGGGGGAAAAAAATGGACCAATGGCTGGGAGCTGGGGGTTCGCGTGCTTTACAGCGGGGGTTTGCCCTATACACCCTACGCGACCGACGAAAGCTTGCTGATTGAGAATTGGCAGGCGTTCAACGCTCCGTTGCCTGACTACGCGCGTCTGAATACTGAGCGCAATGCAGCATTTCATCAGGTCGATTTGCGTCTTGACAAAAAGTGGCTCTTTGATAGGTGGTCACTTGATGTGTTCATGGACGTGCAAAACCTCACCGGTGCCGCCCCTCCTCAACCAGACCAATTGGATGTCGTTCGGGATCCAGCTACGGGGCGCCCTGTGGCGTCTTCCGCCAACCCCGGGTCATACGACCCGAGGTATATCGCGATTTCCAGCGGCACGGTCTTACCAGCTTTTGGGTTGATTGTGGAGCTGTGAACCCCAGTCTATCATACTTTCCAAATGGGCGGAAATGGTAAAAGAGCCACTGGCTATCCCTCTTTGAGCGAGCGAATTTGATTTCATGCGGTCAATATGTTGACGAGCGTCCAAGTGCCCCTCGATTGTTGCTACATCAGTCAATGAGCGCTCAGTTTGCCATCAGATGTTATGCCGTCCCCCAGTCCATTTAAAACCTCGCCCGAACAGACGTTATTTGCCGCCGCTATGAAAAAACTTTTTGACTTCTCAAACTTTCGGGGTGACCTTTTTGGAGGATTGACAGCAGGTATTGTTGCACTGCCTTTGGCCTTGGCATTTGGAGAACAGAGCGGACTGGGGGCTTCGGCTGGTCTGTATGGTGCAGCATTTATAGCACTTTTTGCCGCCTTTTTTGGCGGGACGTCCACTCAGATTTCTGGCCCGACGGCGCCGATGACTGTACTCAGTGCAGCTATTGTGAGCGGCGTTCTGATCCACAGTGAGGGCCACATGGAACACGCCTTGCCGATTATTTTGGGCGTATTTGTGCTGGCCGGACTGTTTCAAATCGTCCTTGGCGTGCTGAAATTGGGCTCTTACATCCGGTTCATCCCGCGGACCGTGGTGAGTGGCTTCATGACCGGGATCGGGGTTATCATTTTGATTACACAGGTGTTGCCCGCAGTCGGGTATGTGCCAGCAGAGGACGAAGCCCTGATTGCGAAACACGTTGATATTGCGGAGCACATTTTGGTTGAGGACGCCTTCATGTCAGCCCACGAAAGTTGGCTTGAGCATACGCCCGGGGATGCGTCGGGCCATCAATTGGACATCCACCATCACCTTGACTTTACGGACGATGACGTGCGGCTTGAATCTAAAGAGATTATTCGGGGAGAGAGCAAAGGGGTTGTCGGTGCGCTTCGATACATCCCGCGGGCTCTGGGAGGCGTGAACTGGGTGGAGCTCCTGTTGGCCTTGGCGACGCTATTTGTGATTTATGGCTTCAAGCGCATCACCACCGCCATTCCAAGCGCCTTGGTCGCCTTG
>CALACF010000156.1 GCA_937890245.1 uncultured Flavobacteriales bacterium | reverse complement strand
CGCCGCCCATTGCGGGCATTTGTTGAGGCCTTACAAAACGTATTCAAGCACGGCGACATGCGCGAACCTGTGACCATTTGGGTTGGCGGGTACATGTTGCACGCGACGCCCGTGTTCCGTATTTCCACCCAAAATGTTGTGGTCAACGACCGGATTGAAGAACTAAAAAACCGACTGGAAAACTTGGGCAACTGTGATGCCATGGCAACCCGGGCGGCCCTGCGTATTCAATTGGTAAGCGGCACATATGGCAAGCGTGGCGGAGCTGGATTGGGCTTGCTGACCTTGCAAAGCTTTGCCGAAACTGAGCTTGAGGCCACCCTTGAAGACTCGCCCCGAGGAAAAGTTCTCCGCTTGGAGGTGGACGTGGCCTCGCAGGGCTGATATTTGCAGCATGTCAGACATGAATTTTAGTATCGAGCGTTCGCGCAAGACCCCCGAAGTTTGCTTTGACGCCTCTGAAGGGCGGTTGACCATCAGCGGTCGTTCCATCCCCGAGAATTCCATACAATTTTATCGGCCTGTCATCGAATGGGTGGACCGCATGGTGGCCCAATCAATTGCGACGCCGATCCTGGTTTTTGTCCAGCTCGAGTACTTCAATACGAGCTCGAGCAAATGCCTCTTGGACCTCTTTAAGCGCCTCGAGAAAATGACTTCTGCCGAGGTGCATTGGCATTATGACTCAGACGACGAGGACATGCTCGAGGCCGGTGAGGACTATGATCACATCGTTGAGGTCCCGTTCCGCTTCATCGAAGTGGAGCCCAGCGCGTAATTTTTTCAGGCCAATTGAGCCGCAGCGCTACAAAGCACAGCACGGCCACTGACCACAGCACAGCGAGGTTGTACCAAAGCGTACTGACGCGTAAACCATTTTCACCTCCAATGGTCTTGTAGGCAGAGTAATACGGCCGGTCGGCGCCTTTCCACTCGCCCGTTTGGTAGAGCGCATCCCGCGTATTTGTCAGTCGGTTGTCCTCTTGAACCCAACCCTTGTTGAGCGCGCCAAGGACCTGTACGCCCGTAACCCAGCGCTCGAGTTCGTTATTGTGGAAATTGCGCGCAGCATCTGCTGCCTTTACAGGGTCGCCCCAACCGAGCTGCTGCAACGCCATGTCTCGTCCCCTTTTTGCTTCAAGCCAATTCGAGCGCTCTCGCGCCAATGAAACATCGAGAAGCTGCTTCACCGCGAGAATCTCTGCGGCATCCAATCCATCGGATGCATCGACGTTCAAGCCCAGCCCAGTCCGGTTCTCAAGTCGTTGCAACTCTTTAGAAATGAGACGGATATCATCGCCCGTTTCTAGCTGACGTTTCATCTCTGGATGCCAGCGGTCTCGCCGATATTCAGCCTCAGCCATTTTTGCATCCCACTCAAACAGCGTCTTGTCGCGGGCGTTTTTGGATGCCAATTCAGCAGCGAGCGCCTCAAACGACCAACGAGAGACCATGGCGTTGCCGATCCACGCTGGGGTGCGCCAGCTGGCTAGATTGGGATTCAGCTTGCCAAAGTGAACGATGGTGCCGC
>CALACF010000155.1 GCA_937890245.1 uncultured Flavobacteriales bacterium | reverse complement strand
CTGTGTGGTTGTTCACGCGGACCAACGCAGCTTGTTTAAATCCTGCCCCCAAGCGCTCCCACATCACCCTTGTCGAGCCAGGCAAAAGATCCATAGACTGCTCGCCCAGCAACTTGCCGTTCAAGCTGTAAGCTCTGAGTTGCCAGCGACCAGCTGTGGGAAGACTGCAGTTCATGCCGGCCGCATCAGCACTAAAAATGGGCTGCTGCTGCGGATTCAATGCTGAAACCTTGTCTGTTTCAAAGCCATGGAAGGTCACGGCGCTGTTGCCGCTGTTTGCAACGCCCAAGGTGTCCAGGGCAATTGCGTATGATATATCTGCAGGGCTAGCGAGACCGCCAGAGGCAGCAGTCACAACCGTCTCGCTCTCGGTGAAATCAGCGCTGTAGCGTGTGATACGCGCCGGCGACCACGAGCTGACATAGTAGCGCCCCGAGCCATCCATGTCGATGCCGTCGAGGTTGCCCATGCCCGTGCCGTCTACCAACGTGGTCACGTCTCCGGACGTCATGTCGACGGCCATAATGTCTGCATTGCTGCCCCAGAAAACGATTACAGCCCGTCCGGCTGCTGCATCGATTACTACGCCGTTGGGTTTGACGCCGATGTTATTCACCAGGACTTCTTTTGTCATGTCGGCGGGATCGCTCACATCGACCTTGAGGATCTTGCCCGTAGAGAAGTCGCTGATCACTAATGTGTTCGCCTCGTCACTCCCCATCCCGTTCGCAAATCCCAAGCCCAGCGAAAGCGAGCCGAGTTCCTCAGCACTGGTCAAATCGTACGCCCGCAAGGTGTCACCGTCGATGGCGTACAGCACGTCGCCGAGTACCTCCATGCCGTGTGTGGCCTCGGCGTCGCCAAAGTAAGACCAGCTGCCGCCTTGGTCAAAGGTCTCAAGGAGGGAATTGCCATTGGACACGAACCAACGATTCACCGTCGGGTCGTATTCACAGGCTTCGATTTGCCCGGGGGTTTGGGCTGAAGAACTGAACGAAGAGAGGACGGTCGCCCAGAGAAGCAGTAATGTGATCCGAATCATGCCGCGAAATTCGTCCCAGAAAAACAAACCCCTGCCATGCCCTTAGAATTGGCTATGGATACTTATTAACAGATTCAGGGGCTTCCATCGCTTGCGACTGAATCCCGATCGACGCTTGGTGAATTAGCTTGTATAGTCCGGAAATAAATGCCCGATCGAGCCCGACATCCACCGCCTTGTCTACGTGATCCTTCAGAATCTGATTCCACCGTTCCTTTTGCAAAATCAGCATGCCATGGTCGCGCTTATACCCGCCGATTTCTCCGGAAATTTCCATTCTTCTGACGAGTAGGCCAATCAAGCGGTCGTCCAACAAATCGAGCTCGGCCCGCATCGTCTCCAATGCGTCGATGTGATTATGGCCGCTGCTCCCCGTTGCCGAGCGCAAAACCAGGCCCGAGATGAGTTCCTTCAGCTGATGTGGAGTAATCTGCTGGGCGGCGTCGGTCCAAGCCTTCTCCGGTTCGGTGTGCGACTCGATCATGAGCCCGTCAAATCCCAGGTCCATCGATTTTTGAGCAACCGAGGCCACTTGATCGCGGCGTCCAGTGATGTGGCTAGGATCACAATACAGCGGGAGCTCGGGAAAGATGTTTTTGAAGTCGATCGCCAGTTGCCACATCGGCGGGTTGCGGTACTTGTCCTGGCCATGCACGCTGAATCCGCGGTGGATGCCGGTGAGTCGCTTGAGCCCTGCGCCCCGCAGACGCTCCACAGCCCCAGCCCAGAGCATCAGATCAGCGTGCATCGGGTTCTTGATGGCCACCGCTACATCGACACCCTTCAACGCATTGGCCAACTCCTGAACCAAGAACGGGCTGGTCGTTGTGCGCGCACCAACCCACAGCAGGTCGACCCCGGATTTAAGGGCCATGTCCACATGCCGGGGGTGCGCCACTTCTGTGGCCACCTTCAAACCCAGCTCAGCTTTCACGTCAGCGAGCCAGCCCAAGCCAATTTCACCGACGCCTTCAAAGTCACCGGGCCGCGTGCGCGGCTTCCACAAACTTGCGCGAAACCAAGCACGGTCTCCGGACCCCAAAAGCGTGCTGCGCAAACTGCTGGCTGCCGCCATCACTTGCTCGCGCGTTTCCGCACTGCACGGACCCGCGATCAAACCAGGCTGAAGCGCTGAATTCGAACGGCTTTCAATGTCCCCCATGTTGTTTTCCATACAGATTCGCAAGTTACCCGTACTTTCGCGGAAAATCAGATAGACATGAACCGTTCTTTATTTATCCTTCCCGCAATAGCTCTCCTTCTTTTCACTGGATGCGAAGCCGAAGTAGTGGAAGAGTGCGCTGTGAAAGCCACCATCCGTGTAATCAACAACACCGTTTGCACACCAGACATCGAACTCGATGGCGACGTGATCGCCGACGGCCTTTTATATGGCGACTCTGTTGACGTAGAAGTCAACGCAAGCAACTACGATGTGAAAGCTGAAATGGCCTTCATTTCATTGTGCGAGGACCAGTCTTGGAACTTCGACGTGGAATGCGGCGAGCTCAAGATTCTCACCGTCCAGTAAACCAGGGTAAAAACCCAGGTGAACCTGTGACGTGCTGCGGCGCAAACACGCGCTCCGGCGCAAAGCCCCGCACCATCGCACATCAGTAGCGCGCCAATTCTGGCGCGACCTTTTCCTGAAAGGCAAGTATTCCGCCTTCTAAGTTGACCAGGTTCTTGGAGCCGTGCGTGTCTTCTAGAAGGCGGATTACTCTTGCCGAGCGAATTCCACTGCGGAAGTGGAAAACCACTGGGACATTGCAGGGGTCATCTACAAGACGGCCTGGATGATGGCGATCGCAGCAGCCAAATTGGGCGCTAGACATGACACCAAAAATGCGTTGTGTTATTCTCGACTACTACGACACTGACAAAACGCTTGGCTTTGAATTCGCGGCTAACTTGTCGCCCCATGAAAATGCCAATTCTCCTTTGCCTCGCCTTGATGTGTTCAAACCTTCAAGCACAGTCGGCCCGTTTTGAAGTTCGGCCGGAGGCGGCCGCTGTAAAAGGTGCGCCGAGCCATCAGCGCGCCCTGATCGAAGGGGAGGCCTGGCAGTCATTCCTCGCCGAACATGCTGGCTGGCATGTGGAGTTTGATGTTCGGGGCGGCGGTGTGCACCGTGCGTACGGGCCTGGGTTCGCCCTGCCGGGAGCGGATGCTGAGCAAAGGGCGTTGGGCTTTTTGGCTGGAGAGTTCCAGCGCTTTGGCTGGCAGGATGTCGAGTTGGGCTCGGCAACGGTGCTTGGGTCTACCGAGAAGCCGCGCGTGATGTTTCACCAGACCGTGAATGGCTTGCCGGTCCACGGCAGCGAAGTTCAAGTGCTGTTTGCAGGGGACCGCGTCGTGATGTGGGCCGCACAGGTTTGGGCGGCCACAGATTTTCCCGACTTTGCAGTTGTCCCTGCCTCATTAAGTGATGCTGAAATGATCGCCTCAGCGCGCCAAGGCATGCCAACCGATCAAGCCGCATTGGCTGCAAATTTGAAGGAGCAGATCATGCGGCCCGAAGGCGGAGACTTCCTACTGGCCCAATACGTTCAGCTGAAAGGAAAGATCGACGGTCGCTATGTACAGTATCTCTGCCTGGTCGACCGGGCCGATGGCCGTTTGGTCAGCAGGCAAGACCAGGTGCGCAATGCCGGCCTGCCTGTTGTGACATCGGCCGCCGCCAACGCATCCCTCGCTGTCAGCGCTCAAATCAAGTCTGCCGCCAACCTCTACAATCCGTACATCATTCCGGAAACAATAGGCCTGCCCCATCTTCAAATCAGCGACGGCAGCGAAACGCTTTACACAGACGCCGAGGGCAACTTCACCAGTGCAGGCAACCCACCAGCAGTAATTGAAGCCACGCTGACCGGGCGATTCAGCAGCGTTGAAGTCGATAATGTAACGCCGAGTTTCAACTTTTCAGCCGTCCAAGAAGGTGACGTGCTGGATGCTTCGGGGCTGTTGGCAATCACGGAAACCAGCGCATACGTCGCAATAACACGGATGCACGACCACATGAAGGGCTACATGCCAGATTTCACCGCGCTCGATTTCCCCATCCCGACGCGGGTGGACGTAGGCGGTGACAACTGTAACGCGTACTACACGCCAGGACAACCAACCGTGAATTTCTACGCTGCCGGCGGCGACTGCAATGCGTTTTCACTGGTGGCCGACGTGGCATACCACGAGTACGGGCACGGCATCAACGACCAATACTACCAGAGCCAGGGCGCCTCCTTTTCCAACGGCGCGATGGGCGAGGGCTACGCCGATTTTTGGGCGATGAGCCTGTCGAACAACCCCGTCCTCGGCGAGGGTTGCTACAACACAGACCCCACCTTTTACATCCGCCGCTACGACATCGACCCCAAGGTGTACCCCCAGGATTTGGTGGGCGAGGTCCACTCTGATGGCGAGATCATTTGCGGCGCTTGGTACGACACGCATCTCTTGATGGGCGCGGACTGGCAATTGACCATGGGCCTCTTCCTCGAAGTCTATGATGGTCTTCAGGCCAATTCAGCAAACGGCAACGAGGGCTCAATTTTCACCGAAGTCCTCCTCGACTTGCTCTCCGCTGACGACGACAACGGCGACCTGACCGACGGCACGCCCCACGCGTTAGAAATCCTCGAAGGCTTCGCGATTCACGGCATAACCTTGTTCAGCAACGTTAACATCGCACACGCACCGATCGGCCACCACGAAGCGGCAGTCACAATTGAGTTCCTTGCAAATGCCAGCATTCAAGGCGTCTACGGCGCCTACTTCGAGCAGATGAGCCTCTACTTCAAGACAGCCCCTGAAGCAGCCTATCAGCAAGTAACGATGGAGCCCACAGGCGCCGGATACTTCAGCTATCAAATGGACGCCCAGCCCGAGGGGACCGTCATCCGCTACTACTTCGCCATCGAGGATATTTTCGGCGCCATCTCAGCGTTCAGTCCGTTCTCTGCAGATCTTACTTCCAATGCCAATCTGCCACACTTTGCCCTGATTGGCCTCACAGAAATCATGCGGAACGACCTCGACGAATCGGACGAATTCGGTGTCTGGCAAGAAGGGGTAGCCGGCGACATTGCCACGACAGGCCAGTGGGAAACCACCATTCCCGTCGGATCGTTTAGCGACATCGGCGACCCCAGTAGCATCGTGGCGGCCGACATGGACCACACGCCCTTTGGCGATGGCTACTGCTTTGTCACGGGCGAGAGCTCGGCGCCTGACGGCGGCATCGGTGAGAATGACATCGACGGCGGCCACACCACCTTGATGAGCCCTGTGATCGACCTAAGCGGGATGGCTGATCCTGTGATGAGCTACTGGCGTTGGTATGTAAATGCACCAGCTACAGGGGCAAATCCAGGAGCGGACTGGTGGCAAGTCGAAGTAAGCGACGATGCGGGTACGAGCTGGACTTACGTTGAGAACACCAAGACCCAAGACGTGAAATGGCGCCAATCTGCCTTCCGCGTCCAAGAGTACGTTGAGCTCAGCGATGCCTTCCGCATCCGCTTCACCGCTTCAGATAGCTTGCACCCCGGACAGGAATACGACGGCGGCAGCCTTATTGAAGCCGCCGTGGACGACATCATTTTGTACGACTTGGCCTCGACCGGCGTCGATGAGATGGACGACGCCACTGGCACGCCATCAGGCATCATTGCCTGGCCCGTTCCCGCCGTAGCATTCGTTAATCTTTCGGGCTGGCAGGCAGATGCTGAAGTCCGTTGTTACGACATCACCGGGCGCTTGCTCAGCAAACAAATGGCCGGCCCTACTGGCGCTCTTACTATTTCCTGCGGGCATCTTCCGACCGGAACTGTGCTGTTTGTCGGAATGGGCCGTCGCGGCCACGAGGTCAGCCACTCCGTTGTCATTTCTAATGCAGAATAAGCACGGGGACCACCTTGCTTGTGCTGCGATTTTGAACGAAATTTGCCGCCATGTCTGACAACACGCAGAAGACGCAAAAGATGCCACGCATCGCGATCAAAGCTGAATGGGAACGCAAGAGCGAATCCACACCTGGCTTCTACAAGTACATCGTCACCATCCGTGAAGAGGATGGCGAGATCACCAAGAGCCCAGTTTACGGCCGCAATATGCAGGACGCCCTGAGCCGGATTGTGCGCCATGAGCGCTCTGAACGCATTGTCCGAAAAACTGAAAAAATCCCTGTGTGGGTTTACCTATTGCTATTCTTCATGACCATGGGCACCGGTTCCATCTTGTCATACCAGCAAAATTCACCCGTCTATTTCGGTGCTGGCGTGGGCCTTCTTTTGTTCGCTTTGGGTGCATACCAATGGAGAACGCGGGATTGACATCTCACGGATTATATTTGAACTGCTATGGGAAGAGCATTTGAATTTCGGAAAGAGCGGAAGATGAAGCGCTGGTCAGCGATGTCCAAGACGTTTGCGCGATTGAACAAGGATTTGATTTTTGCAATCAAAGAGGGGGGAGGCATCACGGATCCAGATCAGAACTCGCGCTTGCGGGCGGTAATTCAGAACTGCCGTGCGGCCAATATGCCGAAGGACAGCATCGAGCGGGCGATCAAAAAGGCCACCGACAAGGACACAGCCGACATGAAGGTTGTCACTTTTGAAGGTTACGCCCCCCACGGTGTAGCAGTCTTCGTTGAGACGGCCACCGACAACAACAACCGCACGGTTGCCAACGTTCGCGCGCACTTCAACAAGAACGGTGGCAACATGGGCAACACGGGCAGCGTGGAATTCCTGTTCAACCATATGTGCTGGTTCAAGATTGGTGCGGAGGGGCGTGACTTGGAAGAGCTCGAATTCGAGCTGATCGACTTCGGCCTCGAGGACCTCGGCCTGGACGAAGAGCATATCATGATCTACGGGCCCTTTGAAACATACGGCGCCTTGCAGTCCAAGCTCGAGGGCGATGGAATTGAGATTGTCGAGTCGGGCTTCGACCGCATCCCCACGACAACTGTCGAGCTATCCACTGATGCCACACTCGAAGTGGAGGGCCTTATCGAGAAGCTCGAAAATGACGATGACGTTCAGAACGTCTTCCACGCGATGTCTTCCTCTTCGGAAGACTGAGTTGCCGCGAGCTACAGCACGCCCGCTTCAGATTCCCGCGGAACTGACGGCCGTTCTGCAGAAAATGTCGAGGAGGCTGTAACTGAATTGGCATAAAGACGTCTCACCATCGAAAAGTGGTAAAATTGTCTCAATGACCTCACGAAAATTCAACGCACTTGTGGACCAAACAGCTGATCGGCTGTACCGCTTTGCATTGAGTTTGGTAGGGTCTGAGGCTGATGCCCAGGATGCGGTTCAGGATGCATTTGAACGGCTTTGGGCCCGGCGTGACAAGGTCCAGCCTTCAAAGGCGTCATCCTACCTTTTCACTACGGTTCACAACGCTTGCATGGACCATTTTCGCAAGATGCGCCGCGTTTCAGATGCAGCCATTCCCGAGATTAAGGCCCCCGCTGACCCGGCCCAATACGCCCCCGACCTCAACGACATCTTACACGAGGCACTCGACACGCTGCCTGCTGTCCAGCGTTCCGTCCTCCTTTTGCGCGATTACGAGGGCTACAGCTATGCAGACATTGCACAGACTTGCCAGCTCAGCCTGGCCCAGGTGAAGTCGTACATCCACCGCGGCCGCCGTGCTATGCAAGCCCAACTCGGCTCGATCGAAAACGTCGTCTAATGTCCAGCCACTTCTCAAATACCGACAACGAGCAACCCGACAACGAGCCGCGCTTGAAGCCCTCCGCGGCCCGCATGCCCGCTCGCATCGCCCTGCACCGAGCGGAAGACGGCAGCCCGCGCCTCCAGCTCCAGCCGGACCTCACCGTGCGCTTCCCCGCAAAGGAGGCCTTGAAGCAGCGCAGCCCCCGCTTCGTTCGTCGCGGACTCGCTGCTTCGGCGGCCACAGCCGCCATCGCCGCTGCGGTCGCACTCATCCTATTTGCTCCCCCAACGGCAACCGAACAAAGCGCACAACCCGTGCCGCCCATCCAATTGGCCGCCGTCTTGATTGAAACGGGTCCAACGATAACCGTTCAGCCGCACCACAAAAAAGCAGAAGCCGCTGCCGATGCAGAAGTCCTTGGCCGTCATGTGCCGGAGGCGACAACTATTGAAGCTGAAGCTCAAGTCGATCAGGTTTTAGAGCCGCAGAAGGGTGTGGACGCGAAGTTGAGTGATGCCTTGCGGACCAAGATTTTAAAGGCCTACATCATTCATGAAGCCTTGGCCGCATTGCAAAAGCAGGAGGCGACTGGATCGCCATCACACCCAGAGTCGCAGCCGCAGTTGCTTGAAATGGCATCTCAAGAGCGTTACAGCGAGTACATCATGCCCGAGCGCACCCGCGCAGGGCGTCTACTTCACGCCGCTTGGTTCGACGTTGCGCGTGCGATTCATCGGAAATCAGGCGGCCGCGTAGGTGCGGGTTGGCCTGTCAACAAAGAATTTGACGCGGTTGCGTCGCTGAATTGACCTTCTAGAAACGAAATCACTACTTACACCACCATGAAAATCAGACTGATCACCGGGATTTTGGCCGCCGTACTTTTGGCGCCGAACATTGGGTATGCCCAAGACTCCAGCATATCGCAGGACACCACCACCTTCGAGTCCTTGCAAGAAGCGCTTCAGCAGTTGCGCGATGAGATTGACGCATTGCGCCAGGAAAACGTGGCAAAGGACAACGCGACCAACGTTTCGTCGCCTCCTCCGCCGCCCCAACCTCCATCGCCGCCATCTCCACTTGAAGTCGAATTGGAATCGCTGTTCGAAGAACTGGGCGAGGAGTTGGATGCAGCCGGCTTTCATTTGGCCATCGAGCTGAATCAACTGGCCGAATCCCTCGAATTTGCGACCGACTCCATGCGGCTCAATATCCGTCGCGACGTAAATAAAGCTGGGAATGCTCTGGAAGAACTCGAAATTATTTTGGAGAACCGCGGGACAGAGGCTCCCAAATCCCCAGCTGCGGTGCAATTGCCTACTGAGCCGAAAGCACCAGCTTCTCCAGAAGTAAAAACAAAGGTTCGCGTTGCCGCAGAGGGCGCCGAAAAGGACCAGTCAGACAACAAGCGGATCGACGGCAGCGACCGGGACCCGAGCAAAGGGCAATGGGTTGGACTTTCTTACCATCGCATACTTCCCGTTCATTTCTCGGGTGGTACCACATCGGCAGATTTACAGACTGGCGTCCCAGCTGGATACGAATTTCTTGAAACTGAAGGGGGCGGTTCTTGGAAGTGGGAGCTCAACCCCTTTGAATACCGCGCGCGGTTGGTGGGCGATTACCTAGGCGTCACCACTGGAATTGGCTTTGATTGGACACGGATCCAGGTTGCAGAAGGCGTTCGGCTCAATTGGCAAAATGATTCGCTCACCGCGACGAATACCGAAGGCCTTGAGTACAAGAAGCATAGAATTGACGCCACGCATTTGCGTTTGCCAATTTTGTTGAGTTACCGCTCAGATAAAGAGCGTGAAAAGGCGTTCCATATTGAAGCGGGTGCCGTTTTCGGCTTGAACATCCTCAGCGGGTACCGCCGCGAGTACGTGGAGAATGATGTCGAGACGGCGGAGTTAACCCCTGGGTTTCAAGTCCGCCCCATTCATCTCAATTACCGCCTGACCGTTGGGTATGGCGCGCTATCATTCATCGGTGAAATTCCGGTGTTCCCATTCTTTTCAGGGAATAACACGCCTGAAATGTACCTGCCCTCATTCGGTCTGATGCTCCATCTGTGAGCGCATCATCCTAGGCCAATAGATCAATTGCAGAATTGACCGAACTCCGACAGGAGCTGCAGCAGATCATTCGTTCCTACCACGCCGTCGGGAACGATATCGCCCAAACAACTTGGGTCCGCCGCAAACACACAGCTTCCATTGTCGATTTCAGCTTCCGTCGTGTAGTTGAAGGCACCTGGGTAGACACATCCGCAAATACCCGGATGGTCAAGAATCACCACGTCCACTGTTGCTGTCGCGCCCAGTGAGTCTGTCGCTAAAAACTGGTAGTTGCCAGCTTGCAAAGTGGTTAGGTTCAGGTTCGTGCTGATCACCACAGGGGCAGTGCCGCCAGATGTTTCAAGCACAACCATGCCCGTCGAGCTGCCCGCACAACGCGTACTAAAAACGGCTGTCGCCTCGAGCGTGAGCTCTTGGGCTTGCATCATGCCAATCGAAAGCGTGGCGAAGAAAAACAGGAGGGCGGAAAGTTGTCGTACCATAGTGAAGCGGATGATCGTTGGTCAAGTGCAAATGCAAGTGCTAATCTAAGTTCGTGCGACCTTGAATGGGTTGAACGAATATCAATTGGC
>CALACF010000154.1 GCA_937890245.1 uncultured Flavobacteriales bacterium | reverse complement strand
GGTCACAGTCAAATGCCAAGAGGCGGCCGTCGGGACCGAGCTTTTCAAGGATGCCTCTGCTGTGTCCGCCGCCGCCAAAGGTCACGTCGACATAGGTGCCGGCGGGGTCGATGGCCAAGCCGTCAAGCGAGGCGGTGTATAAAACGGGGACGTGGTATGCAGGGGTCATCAGGGCCGAGAAGGGGGTTCGATGTCGCGACGGACGTCCTCGGCCAGTGAGCCGAAGTCATCCCCTTCCTCGTCCTCGCCTAGCACCTGCTCATCGTAGGCGGCTGCGTTCCAGACTTCAATTTTCTCCCCCAACCCGCTCACAACGCAGCCGTCGCCGGCGCCCAATGTGATGCCTGCGTATTGGAGCAGAGCGGCGGGCAACAAGGCGCGGCCAGCCGAATCGAGCTCCACCAGCGTGGCGCCCTTCATGAATTTCCGCTGAAAAAGCTGGTGCTTCCGATCGTATCGACTCAGCTGGGACATTTCCTCGTTGACGCGGTCCCATTCCGGCTTGGGATAAATCACCAAGCATTTTTCGAAAATATCGCGGTTGACCACCAGCCCGTCGTGCAGCACCCTGTCCAGCTGCTTGCGCAGTCGGGCGGGGAACATCAAGCGCCCTTTGGCGTCGATTTTACAGCGGAATTCTCCAAGGAGGTTGAGCATGGGGTCTGGCTTATCGCCGTCTCAAAAGTACTTCAGATTTCCCACTATTACCCACTGGCTACCACTTCTTCCCACTTTGTGAAAAAGTCCAATCTGACTGTTCATTTCGTCAGTATCCTTGAACGCCCCGTTGCTCTTCGCGTTCCACGGATTCATGTCCTGTGATTTCGACGGTTCTGGGGGCGTCCATTGTTCACAATCTAGATTGGAGAGTGGAGAGGCTAAGGGAGAGGTGGTCGCGCCGCGTGGCGTAGATTTCGCCGTTGAAACCCGAGAACTATGGAGGAGAAATTGATCACTTCTGGCGATTACCGCTACGTCCAGTCCGCTGAAGAGGGCACGCCTATGGTGCTGTTGCACGGATTGTTTGGGGCCTTGAGTAATTTTGAAAATCTCTTTTCACACTTCAGCGGGAAAATGCGGGTGATCATTCCCATGCTCCCGCTGTACGATATGCCACTGGCAAAGACAGGCGCCAAGTCATTGGCCAAGTTTGTCGCGGGCTTTCTCGACCACATGGGCCTAGACAAGGTGCATTTGGTGGGCAACTCCTTGGGCGGCCACGTGGGGCTGATTTATACGCGCAAGCATCCT
>CALACF010000153.1 GCA_937890245.1 uncultured Flavobacteriales bacterium | reverse complement strand
CAGCAGCGCGTGTCCTACGCCGTAGATCCTGCGCACGACCTTGAACTTCATCACGACGCGCCAAGCCAGGAATCCGAGATTGGCCCAGACCGTCCACCAAAGCAGCGACCCCGTGGGGATGATCTCACTGATCGACCAGCCCGAGCCCGTGATGGCGGCGACGACGTAGCGGACGATGGCGTACGCAAAGGCGATGTAGCCGAGAAACACGGCGAAGTGCGTAAAGAGGGCCTTGCGGTCGCGAAACAGGGAGTAGATGACGGCCGCGTCGCCCTGCCAACCCATCTTCGCCCACTCCTGCAGCGTGATGCCCAGGATCCAGCGGCTGCGTTGCCGCACCGAGTCTCCAAACTTGGTGGGGAAGTACTCGCGTGTCGCGATGAACTCGTAGCGCGGCCCCTTCTCAGCGTCGCCGGACTCTGTGTACTCCTTGGGGTCGACGGCGTCGGACGCGCCGCGGTTCGCACCGACGTCGTCACGGCGAATGGCGTGCGCTGCGAAGTAGGTGTCCCGGCCAGCGAGGCGGAATTTCAACCCAATGTCGTAGTCCTCAGTCAAGGAGGCCGGATCGAAGGGCTGCTGCCGCTCCGCCATCGCGATCTCCTCGAACGCGTCCCGCGCAAAGGCGCTGCCTACACCTGCCGACGGCACGAGGCCTCCGATGGAGCCGCGGACCAGCATGTCTTTGAGGTGGGACTCGACGAACTCGTCCATGTACGTGGCGCCGACCCACGCCGTGTACGGCACCTCCAGCGGTAGCACCGGGGTCTGGACGAAGTCGTGCTCTGGAATCAAGGCGTTGTAGAGCCGCAGCGCCAGCGGGTGCACAACGTCCTCGGCGTCATGCATCAACAGGAAGTCGAACCGCACACCACGTGCGTCTTCTGTTTGGACAATCGCCTGATAGACCCAGTTCAAACAATCGGCCTTGGAGGTCGGCCCGTCGTGCGGCACAACCACCTTGTGAACCTGCGGGGCGCGGTCAACTACAGCGTCGACCTGCGCCTGGGTCTCCGGGTCGTTGGCGTAGGTGCCGACGAAGATGTCGTAGCGATCGGACGCATAGTCGAGGGTCGACAGGGTGTTCTCGAGCATGCTCGCGATCACCGGCGCCTCGGCCCACGCCGGCACCATGATCGCCGCGCTTTGCTGTGGCAGGGCACGCAGCGACGACACCGTCAGGTCGTCACGATGGCGGCGGCCGAGACCGCGAACGAAGTAGATGATATCGATGAACAGATCATCGAAGCTGTTGAAAATAATTGTGCCGGCTGCGATCCAAGCGATCACATAGATGAACACGTCGAGTTTCTCGCCCATAATGTGCTCTCCTAGAACTGTAGGTACGTGGCGAAGTGAAGCCGCAGCTCGAGGTAACTTGCCGGATCAGGCAGCTTCTGCGCGGCGTTCTTCGTCCGGCCGAGATAACGACCGCCATGCAGTCCAACCAGCAGACTGAACGGCACCTTCGTCAACAACCGCCAGCGGTGACCGACGCCCGCGTCGACCACGTTGTTCCAGTAGTCGCCGTTCACGTCGCCGATGCCGCGCACTTCGAGGTACGGCGACCAGCGCACCGGCCCCGTGACGAGGTAGGCATAACCGACGCGACCACGCGCCATGCCTACCACGCTGTTGTCGAATCCGTTGGTCCAATTGTCGTCATTGAATGCGTCGTATCGGTTGACCCAAACCACCTCTCCGTACCCTTCCAGGCAGAGACCCAACGAGCGGGTCGTGCACAGGACCGAATTGACGCCGGTGTAGGCGCCGATCCGAGCGTCGAGCGACCAGGTCGGACGACCGGATGCCAGCAGGTTTCGCGCCGGGCCGACGCGCGCAAAAACCCCCGCTTTTCCGTTCAGGAGACGCAGGAGCGCGCCGACACCGACCATCGCGGTGTTGTCGGCGTAGACCAGCGGGAAGCCATTGGGTCCGTTCGACCGGGAGTGGGTGTCGCGCGTCGCCTGAGCGAAACCATAGACCTGCAGGTCGTACGCGACAAATGGACGATAAAATGCGCGCAATCGCAGAATTGGAACTAAGTTGGTGCTAGTTGGGTCAAGCAACCGGTGCCAGCCAAAGCCCTCGAGATACAGGTCGGCCCAGGTATGACGCGGCAATAACGCCAACTCTGCTCGTGCTTGGTCAGCCATCGTTTGATTTGAGCCACCCGCTGCGGCCTCGAAATGTTGCCGGGCCACGCCTTTGTCGCCAGCGCGCAAATGCACGTAGGCGAGCCCCATGTGGGCTTGCTGGAGGTTCGGCTCGTGCGACAGCGCTAGCTCGAACGCCGCCTTTGCGCCCGGAGTATCACCGCTTTTTTGTTTGGCGAAGGCGTCGTTGAGCGCAGCCGTAGCGGGCGACATCACACACTCCGCCACGGACGGAACAAGCAGCGCGACGCTGAGTAGGAGGCCGGCGAGCCAGGCCCCATGGTGGTGCGAAATCCTCATGTTGGCCTCGTGTATCGGGGTCTTTTCCCCGGCTCTCGCCCTTCAACAAAGCTTCCCCACCGCCGGATACAAGCGCAAATGAGGGCCTGAACTGCGTGCGAACAAGCCCGGATAGCGCTTGGCTCAGTCGTTTTTTTACCCTTTTTTTTTGGCGCGTGGGGCGCGGGGCGCGCGCCCGCGCAGCCGAGCTGTGCGGAGTTGGGCCTTGGTCATCGTTTCGTCCACCACGAAAAAATCAGCGACCGAACAGCAG
>CALACF010000152.1 GCA_937890245.1 uncultured Flavobacteriales bacterium | reverse complement strand
GTTAACACGAACGGACTTTGCGACGAGACCGAGACGACAGGTTGTACGGCGCCTTCTGCTTGCAACTTCAACTTGGTCGCCACGTTTGACGACGAGAGTTGCGAGTACACGAGTTGCGCTGGATGTACCGATACAGTGGCTTGCAACTATGATTCGAGCGCATCCTTGAACACCGGCTGTGAATACACGAGTTGTGCCGGTTGTACGGACGCCACGGCGTGCAATTACGACGCGGCTGCCACCCTGGACGACAGCGGATGTGCGTTCCCTGTGACCTACTATAACTGCGCTGGCGAATGCCTTGGCGATGCCGATGCCGATGGTGACGGTGTATGCGACGGAGCGGATGCGACGTATGACGGATGCAACGATGCATTGGCATGCAACTTCAACCCTGCAGCTGACACCGACGATGGCTCATGCGACTTCTGCTCATGTGCAGGCACCACGAGCAGCGACGGAAACTACGGTTTGGTGATCGAGGAGCATGCTGTTGACGGCATCCCTGGTTACGTGACCTACCGCGTTTACGTCACCCTGCCCAACGCAACAGACAAAGTGAGCGCGGTGACCGGCGTGAGCCAGAACCCCACGTTCATCAATACCACAGGCGATTTCTACCAGGACATCCTCGGATCGGCCTTCCCGAACAGTGTGAACCCACTGCTTTATGACAACTTTCCAGGGCTCGAGTACGACTCGTGGTTCACGATTGGCATCGATCAGTCGCCAGATATGGCGCTTGGACAAGGTGCGATTCAAGGCCTCCCAGAGCCAGAGCCATGGACCAGTGTGTTTGAGGCTGGCAACGGGTTTGCCATTGATGACGTGATCGGATCGGGTTGGTTTGTCAACCCCGACGTGACCAACGGTGTGGCTGGAGCTGACAACCGCGTACTGCTCGCTCAATTGACGACCAACGGTGTAATCAGCGGCCAATTCTATGTGCAGATCTTCCCAGAGGGCGACAACCTCAACCAGCAGCGCGTCACCTTGGGCATGGGTTCAAGCCAATGCGGCTGTACGGAGGCTGATGCCTGCAACTACGCACCAGGTGCAATGTTCGACGACGGCTCATGTTTCTACTCTGAGTTTGGATATGACTGCGACGACGACTGCTTGTTCGACAGCGAAGCCCCAACTTTTGACGGTGTGGTTGAAGATGTTACGGTCTCTTGCGGAACCCTCCTCGACTTTGCTCCAACGGCTTCAGACAATTGCGACACGAACTTGGAAATCGTTGCAACTGACGATACGACTTTCGACGCTTGCGTTGGAAGCTACCAGATCCTGCGTACGTACGTTGCGATCGATGACTTTGGTTACCAGAGCCAGTCGCTCTCGCATGTGATTACCGTCGTGGACGACACTGCTCCGGTCTTGAGCAACGTGCCTGCTTCAACGGTGCTGACTTGCGGCGAATCGCTCCCGACTTCTATGCCTACCGCCACCGATGAGTGCAGCGGCGTGACCCTCACTGTGGCCGACGTTTGGGCGCCAGGAGCCTGTGATGGATTCGGAATCTGGACCCGCACGTTCACCGCTACTGACGGTTGTGGAAATGAGGCGGCTGCTATAGCGACCTTCACGGTTTCAGATGACATCGCCCCGGCGATCACCAACGTGCCTGCCGATGTGGCCTTGGCTTGTGGCGAGTCCTACGACTTCCCTGTGCCATCCGCTACGGACGCCTGTTCTGCAGTGAATTATACTGAGACCCTCGATACGCTGGTCGGTGTGTGTGCCAATGATTTGACGATCACCCGCACCTTCTTCTTTACGGATTTGTGTGCCAATCAGTCTTCTGCAGTGCAGATCATCACAGTTTCAGATGTCGAGGCACCTGTACTCTTTGGAGTGCCCGCAGACCTCACGCTCTCTTGTGGCGATGACATCCCAACGGCAACCGTAACGGCTGCCGACGGCTGTGGTGGCGACGTCTCGATCGTTTTGACGGAAGCTGCCACTGCGGCAGTGAACTGTACATATGACTTGATCCAGACCTATACGGCAACCGACCTCTGTGGAAACCAGGCCGTCTCGACCCGTACGGTGACCTTCATTGATGATGTCGCGCCCACCTTCACAGTGCCAGCAGACGCAACGATTGACTGTTCGACATCAACTGACCCCGCTTCAACGGGCGAAGTGCTCGACGCTTCCGATGCCTGCACGGCCGACCCAAGTGTGAGCTACAGTGACGTTGTGAGCAATGGAAGCTTCAGCCTTGATGGCTTGACGGCCGATCTGCGCGTTGACTTGACCGTCGCAAACTTGATGAATTTCCCACGCACTTTGGAAGCCACAGGCGTATCCCTTGGTGCTGGCATCGAATTGACTACAGCTGATGAGATCAGCAATCCATTCCAATTCCAAGGCGCTCTTGAGGTTGATGTGGATGGCGGACAGATTTTGCTCAGCGTAGCTGACGTTCTTGAGACGCAAAACTTCGACTTCGTTCAGGTGGCTCTCAGCAATGTCATGGCCAATCCTGGTATTGTCGGCGCTATCCTGACATCAGACAACCTGCTTTCTGACCCATCACAGGCAGAGGCTTCAATCGAGTGGACGGGCAACAGCGTAACCATCACGTGGACGGAAGTGCCAGGAGGTGACATGCGACTGATTGCTGGTGGAACAGCTACGGTGGACTTGAGTGGCGCTTCAAACTGCATTGCGCAGAACATCATCGATCGGACATGGACGGTAACAGATGGATGCGGCAACGCAAGCTCAGCTGTTCAGACGATCACGATGGCTGATATGACGGCGCCCGAATTCGGAATGGTCCCAGCGGACTTGACCCTGGACTGTGGCGACAGCTATGAAATTGTGATGGCTTCAGCCTTTGACGCCTGCAGCGGAGTGACGGTGACAGTGGACGAAACGCACAACTACCCTTGCGAGGGCACCGATGTGATGACGCTGACCTTCACGGCAAGCGACGGCTGCGGCAATTCAGCAACTGAAGTGCAGACCGTGACCTTTGAGGACACGACGCCTCCAGTCTTTGTATCAACGCCCCTTGATGTGGTGCTTTCTTGTACGGAAGCCTTGCCATCGAGCGCGGTGGAAGTTTCCGACAACTGTGGCATTGCGGCTGTTGAACAAGCTGATGTGATGCTGCCCGGAGATTGCGCTGGATCGTACCAGATCGAACGGACCTTTACAGCCACTGACGGCTGTGGCAACAGCAGCACCCATGTGCAGACCTTCGTCTTCACTGACAATGAGGCCCCTGCTGTGACCAACGCTCCGGCCGACACAACGGTGACCATGGAAGTGGGCATGCCGATGTATCTCGAGCTGCCAACGGTAGAGGACGCATGCGGAAGCGCCAGCATCAGCTACAGCGATCTGTGCTCAAATGTCGCACCAGGTGGTTACGAAACGACGCGTGTCTTCACCATCACGGACGACTGTGGAAACAGCGTAGAGCTCTTGCAGCAGATCACGGTGGTCTTCGCCGGAGGCTGTACGAACGCTTCTGCGACGAACTACGATGTGGACGCCATGATCGACGACGGATCTTGTACGTTCGGCGGTTGTACCAACTTAGAGGCTGTGAACTTCAATCCATTGGCAGACGTAGACGACGGAAGCTGTATCGTGACCACCATCGAAGGGTGCATGGACGCAGCGGCTTGTAACTTCCATCCTGCAGCAAATACGGAGGACGGATCCTGCGACTTCTGCAGCTGCGCTGACGCGCTTGAAGTGGACGGCTACAGCTTGGACATGGAAACCTACGCAGTTGACGGAATCCCAGGCATGACGACCTACCGCTTGTACGTCAACATGGCAAACGCAGACGACTTCTTATCGAGCGTAGCAGGGGAGACGGGCTTCGAAACGGACATCCGGACCTCGACCACATTCTACCAGGATGTGCTTGGCGGTGCCTTGGGCCAGAATACACAATCGGTTCTGTTCTCCATCCAGCCTACGCTTGCGTACGATTCATACGTGACGATTGGCTTGACTGAAACGGCTGACCTCGCCGGTGGTGAGGGCGCCGTGACCACGGCTGAATCTGACCCATGGGTTGCGCCATTCGAAGGCGGTGCTGACTTAGTAATCGGAGGTGACTTCGGTGGTGCTTGGTTCGTGCTCGACGGAAGCTCCAACGGGGTTGCAGGAAATGATATGCGCGTGCTGATCGGCCAGTTCACAACCAGCGGCTCATTGAGCGGACAGGTCAGCTTCCAGGTCTTCCCACATGGGAACGGTGCTGCAGCTGAGCTCTATACCATCGCCTTTGGAAATCCAGACTGCGGTTGTGCAGATGCTACGGCGTGCAACTTTGACGGCTACACTGAGGAAGACGGCAGCTGCCTCTTCCCCGATGTGTACGAATGTGATGGCATGACCTGCGTGAATGACACCGACGACGACGGCGTATGTGACGAGCTTGAGGTGGCAGGTTGTAGCGATGCGGCGGCCATCAATTACGACGCTGCGGCCACAGACGACGATGGGTCGTGCTTGCTCGCAGGTTGCACGGATCCTACCGCTTTGAACTTTGACCCTACGGCCAACTTCAACACGGGCTGCATCCTTCCGCTCGAGGGCTGTACCGACCCGGCGGCGTACAACTACAACGGGTTGGCCAACACCAACGACGGCTCGTGCGAATATGATTCGCCTTGTCCTGGTGATCTCAACGGCGACGGAGAGATCAACATCAACGATTTGCTTGACTTCTTCCAGCTTTACGGTTCAGACTGCCCCGAGTAATCTGAACACTTAGAAGCCGGCGTGGACCGAGCAAAACAGTGAGCAATTTGGGCGTCTTCGGGCGCCCTTTTTGCATTTAGTGCATTTACTTTGCTCCATGGAAAACGGGCCGAGCGGAGAAGAGCTGAAAGGCGACGAGCAGTTGAGCAAAATCCGAGCTTCTCTGAACGCAGCTTATAATTGGCCCTGCGACTACATGTTCAAGTTCATCTTGCCCAACCAACCGGAGGCCATCGATGAAGTGCTCAGCCATTTCCCCGCGTTCTCAACATGTAAACGCCGCGAATCCTCTGGTGGAAAATACATTTCCTTGACGATCACAGAAATGGTCGACGGCCCAGATCGGATTTTCACT
>CALACF010000151.1 GCA_937890245.1 uncultured Flavobacteriales bacterium | reverse complement strand
CTGCTGCCCACGGATTCTCCCTTTTGCCCAGCGATTTATGGGGCGCGGATTTGCCGACCCGGGACACCCTTGTCACCGCCACAATCGCCAGCCTTTCAGATTTTGCCTCCCGTGCCAATCTCTCCTACAACGAGCTGAAATTACTCAACCCTTGGCTCATCTCGGACAACCTGCCCGTTGCCCAAGGCGCTTCGTACACGCTCCTGCTGCCGCTCTGACTTGACGCCGCAGCTCGGCCTCAGTTCAGCTTCAGCGCCGCTTCAGCTCGGTCTCAACTCGAAGTCATCCTGAACGCCAACGAGCTGAGCCGTTGCGTCGTCATCCCGTCCTGCATCTCGGTCCGCAGCATGCTCTGCCCAGCCTGCGATGCCAGTGCCTGGCCCACGGTCCGAATCTCGCCCAGCGGCACCCGTGCCTCCCGCGCTGAGCCCAACACGTCCTCGGTTCTGAGATGCGCAAAATGCGGCGCCAAATAATCCAGCAAGGCCTCCCGCTGGTTTACGCGCTCCCCGTTGCTGGAAAAGCGCGCGTTTTGAACCTTGTCGGCAGCCCCGATCAGCTGGCACAAGCCCCTGAACTGCGCGTCAGTTCCCACGGCTGTAACCACCGACCCATCGCGCGTATTAAACACATCGCCGTACGGCGCAATCTGTGGATGGGCCGAACCCATTCTATGTTGATCCTCTCCGCTCATCAACGTGGCGCTCGCCCGGTTGACGAGCCCGGCGAGCGCAGCGGCGTCGAGCCAAACTTCGATGTGGGCCCCACGGCCGCTGCGCTCCCGCGCAAACAAGGCGGCCAGCGCCGCCCCCTGCATCTGATGCGCAGCCAATACATCCATGAGCGCCACGGGCATCCGCAGGGGCGGCCCTTCGGCCTCGCCATTCATCGACATGTACCCCGCTTCGGCTTGGACCAGCACGTCGTAGGCGCTCCGCTCGGGCTCGTGCAGGAATCCGAGCAACTGTATGTGGATCAGCCGAGGAAAGCGCTTGCACCAGCCAGAAAAATCCAGCCCCATCCGCCCGGCGCTTTCCGGCCTGAAATTCTGCACCACCAAATCGACCTCGCCCAACATCCCTTCTAGCCAGTTCTGCCCATCGGAAGTCGATAGATCTTTGCGCACCACGGTCTTACCAAAGTTGGCCGCTGCGTAATAGGCCGACGGCCCCTCGGTTGCCTCGCCTTTTGCCCGCCAACTTCGTGTCACATCGCCTGCATTCGCGCCCCTTCCCGGCCGCTCAACCTTGATCACTTCCGCGCCCAACCCCGCCCAAAACGACCCCGCCAAGGGCCCCGCCAACACGGTGGCTAGCTCCAAAACACGCACACCCCTCAAGGGCTGCTCACCAGGTAATTTGACTAAAACATCTTCGTTCATCACTCTGC
>CALACF010000150.1 GCA_937890245.1 uncultured Flavobacteriales bacterium | reverse complement strand
TATATGGAATTGACCCGGACAAGCTCTACATAACGGTGTTTGAGGGGGATGCCGGTGATGGGTTGTCGACGGACGAGGAGGCCATTGGCATTTGGAAAAAGCACGTGGCACACGACCGAATTTTGCTTGCAAACAAGGCGGATAATTTCTGGGAGATGGGGGAAATTGGGCCGTGTGGGCCATGCTCTGAGATTCATGTTGATATGCGATCGGCTGAGGAGCGCGCGGCAGTTCCCGGAGCTGAATTGGTGAACAAGGACCATCCGCAGGTGATTGAGATTTGGAACCTGGTCTTCATGCAGTTTAACCGCATGGCCGATGGTACGCTGGTGGATCTGCCCGCGCAACACATTGATACGGGGATGGGTTTTGAGCGTTTGGCCGCGGTGCTCCAGGGGGTGCGTTCAAATTATGACACCGACGTTTTTCAGCCGATGATCAAGCATTTGGCGAAACGTTCAGGGCGGACGTACCAGGGAACGGCTGCGATTGAAGATGTGGCCTTGCGCCTGATCAGTGACCATGTGCGCGCGGTGGCCTTTTCGATCGCAGATGGGCAGCTTCCAAGCAATACAGGTGCGGGGTACGTGATCCGTCGGATTTTGCGCCGAGCCGTCCGTTATGGATACAGCTTCTTAGGATTTGATGCGCCATTTATGCACGAGTTGGTGGCTTTGCTATCAGCCCAAATGGGTGAATTCTTTCCAGAACTTAAAGCCCAAGAGGAGCTGATTGCCCGTGTGATATGTGAGGAAGAGGAGAGCTTCTTGCGAACATTGGAGCGGGGGATTGGGCTGCTAGAGCAGAAAATCAGTGGGGCGACTTCGCTCTCTGGTGCAGATGCTTTCGAGCTGTTCGATACCTTTGGATTTCCGATCGATTTGACGGCGCTGATTTGCGCTGAAAAGGGGGTCGAAGTAGACCACCCTGGATTTCAGGTTTGCCTTGATGACCAGCGCGGACGCGGGCGAGAGGCTGGAAAGGTGACGGCCGGCGATTGGGTTGTGCTCGCTTCAGATGGCGTAGAGGAATTTGTCGGTTACGACAGGGTAGAAGTTGGGGTTAAAATCATGCGCTACCGCGAGGTGAGCGTGGGCGGAAAAAAGCGTTTTCAGCTCGTATTCAATTTGACACCCTTCTATCCAGAAGGCGGTGGACAGATTGGGGATACGGGTGTGATTGAGAGCGCTGGCGTGGGTACTGTTGCGGGCGAGTCGGTGGAGATTCTGACGACCAAACGCGAAAACCAGCTGATCATCCACATCTGCGACAAGTTGCCTTCTGATTTGACGGCGCAGTTTGTAGCGCGTGTTGACGTGGTTCGACGCCTCGACACGACGCGCAACCACTCTGCGACGCACTTGTTGCACGAGGCCTTGCGCTCAGCATTGGGCACGCACGTTGAGCAGAAGGGGTCCTTGGTTCGTGAGAAGTCCTTGCGTTTTGACTTCAGCCATTACGAGAAATTGTCCGGTGAGCAGTTGCGTGCGATTGAAGCAGCAGTGAACGACGCCGTCTTGGAGAACCGCTCCCTGAATGAGCAGCGCGATGTTCCGCTTGAAGAGGCGCGTGCGGCCGGGGCGATGATGTTGTTTGGGGAGAAGTATGGAGATGCCGTTCGTGTAATCGGGTTTGGTTCGTCGGTGGAATTGTGTGGGGGCACGCATGTGCAGGCGACCGGCGAGATTGGTTTGTTCCGGATTGAAAGCGAGTCTGGCGTTGCGGCGGGCATCCGTCGAATTGAGGCGACCACTGGGCGGGTGGCGTTGGCCTCAGCCCGCTCGGAGCGAGAAATGGTTGAGGCCGTTGGGGTGGCCTTGCGTTCTTCGGGCGACTTGGTGAAGGCCGTGGAAGATTTGAGGTCGAGCGAGACGGCCTTGCAAAAGAAGTTGGAGGCGGTCGAGCGAGGCCGTGCGGGCGACGTGAAGTCGGAGCTTGTTGCTAAAATTGAGAAGCACGGAGATGTCGGCGTGCTGATTGCAGAGGTCGACTTGGACGCCGGCGCCATCAAGGACATTGCGTTCCAGTTGAAGGCGGAGCATGCGCCGCTCTTTGCGGTGTTGGCCAGCCGGAAAGGCAAGCCTGTCATTGCCTGCCTTGTGACCGAAGACTTGGTCGAACAAAAGGCGCTGCACGCGGGTAAACTGGTGGGCCAACTTGCCCGCCACATCCAAGGTGGCGGTGGCGGACAACCATTCTTCGCAACAGCGGGTGGAAAAAGTGCAGAAGGTATTCCCGCTGCACTCGAGGCGGCGCGGGCCGTGGCTGCTGAGTCGATTGGCTAGTTCAAATGGCTAGTTCAAATCTGTGAAGTCAGATCAGCGAACCATCAGTCGCTGCGACCAGGTGCCATATGCTTCGAGCTCCAACGTGAGCACGTAGGCGCCAGCGCTCAGGGGCGCTGCATTCAAGAAATATTTCTGGTCCCCGCTGGGGAAAATTCCTTCGTGCAAGACGTCGACGATGCGACCCGCGGCGTCGCGAAGGACGAGCTGGCCAGTGGCGCGGCCACTCAGCTCAAGTGGGACACATGTAATGGCGCTGGCGGGGTTCGGGTAGGGCGCATCGAAGCGGGCTGAAAGCCGGGAAGATCCAGCCACAGTTTCGATCCCATCAATCGTGCCAACACGAAAAGTCCAATACCCAACTGGAGCTGGCATCGGGCGCTGCTGCGTTTTTCCATCGCTAGCCACAGCTGATACGTAGTATTCAACGACGCTTCCCTGTGCCTGGGCCGGAATGTATCCGCCCCACAAATCGTTTGCAATGACGCCCATTTCGACATCCGCGTAGTCCGTCGCTCCTTCTAAGCGCCAGTGCAGCGTGGTGCTTTCCACGCCCAAGCGATGCTGCGCCAGGGCCACGACCTCATAGGGCGTTTCAGTTTCTTCCGTGTCATCCAGCGCTTGGTGGCTGATCAGCAGCGGATCCTCGACGCCAACCGTGTGCGTGATGCAGTGAATGGCGCCGCTGGCCGAGATGATGTCATTGCAAGGAATGCCCACCACATCGTAGCCCGGAAGGAGTGACTCATAGATGCCAATCGCGATCGTGTCGTACGCCTCATAATAGGTTGGGAGTAGGATGGTGTTGTTGACGAATACGGAATTGGTATAGGTCATGTAATCACCACCCTGGTCGGGGTAAAAACTGCCCCAGCCATTGTCCGGAGGGCTCGGGATGTGAACGACCTCGTAGGGCGTCCCCCACTTTGACGGAAAGTTGGACACGACATACTCGATGTTCGCGATGATCTGCGGGCCATCGGCTACACCTTCGGGATACGCTGCAACAAGCAAGGTTTCCTCGTCGATCAGCTTCATGTGCATGTCGATGTGGTGGATGCCATCGTAGGGCAGCACGTCCATGCGGATCAAGCGCTCGATGCCCATGAAGTCAGAGAAAATGGCATCGATCTCTTCAGGGCTCTGGTCTGGGTACGCAGGCCCCCACCAGGTATTGCCGCCGTCGTTCTCAGTGATGACCAAGTTGCTGGCAAAGGCGGTCCCAAAGCCGTCGGACATATAGTTGCCGCCCGTATTCATCAAGTCGGTCGGAGCAGCTG
>CALACF010000149.1 GCA_937890245.1 uncultured Flavobacteriales bacterium | reverse complement strand
ATGTCTTCCAACGCGTTGAAAATCTTTGACTTGACCCCCGCGTTTTCAACCACTGCCTCAATAACGAGCCCAGCATCAGCCAAGCCCTCCATGCCTGTTGCGTAGGCGATCCGCCCCAGGATCCCGGCGACCTGCTTCTCGGTCATACGGCCCTTCTCGGCCTGCCGGTTCAAAATCCGTTCGAGCGACATTTTCGCAGCCCCCAGAACGTCTGGGTTCAAGTCGACCAAAACAACAGGGTGGCCCGCTGTAGACGCAATTTGCGCGATGCCGCGCCCCATCGTCCCAGCGCCGATGACGCCCACGCGCTCTGCGCCCGTATTACCGATTTGTTTCATCGCTGCAAATAACGTTTAGATAACGTTTACAAAGCAACTGCCTACGCCTACGAAGCGGGACCGGCTTGCGTGTGGAATGCTGGAAAGACCGAGGTTAATTGGCATAGAAATGAAACACGACGACCGGTGCACGGGCTGCTCGCAGCGGCTATCTAATAACGATTCAACGCGTTACGGGGCTTATTGCTCGCTGTATTGCTACAATACAAATCCGAAGAACATTCGGCAAATTCTGCAATCAAAGGCAGCGAACTACGGGCAGGAATGGCGCGGGGAGGTGGAATATATTCTAGAGCAGAACAGGGATCTACTGCAGCGATTGCGACAGCGCGAGGTCAAGAAGCGCTGGGTTTGGAACGACCACGGAGCCTTGCAGTGGCTGCGGAGCAACGGGTTCAATTTCGAGTTCCACACGCAGATCCGCCGATGTGACGACGGCTCGACAGAGGTCCACTGTTTTGACGAGGGCTATAAGATCAACTCCAAGGGCCTGATTCAACCGATCGAGCCGGTTGAGTCAGCTTAAGCAAAAAACGCCCTAGCGCTATTTACGGCTTGCTCTTATTGAGTCGTTTCTTCCCTGCTTTCTTGGGCTTGGTGCGCTTCTTCTCGTGGAATGCTCCCTTGAAGTCCGGGTCGGCCTTGCGCATTTCACGGTCCATGGCGCGCGCTTGGACTTGCCGCTCCCATTTCGGGGTGGGGGCGACCTTTACCGTTTCCGGCATGGTCTTCAATTCCAGTGTTTTGCCCAGCAATTCGTCAATGCGAGCGAACGCAGCCTTTTCCGAGCGATCGATGAACGTAATCGCCGCCCCTTTGCGGCCGGCACGGCCGGTGCGCCCGATTCGGTGAACATAGTCGTGGGGGTCACGCGGAACGGTGAAGTTGAAAACGAGTTCGAGCTGTGGTATGTCAATTCCCCGCGACGCTACATCGGTAGCTACGAGATAATTGACCTTTCCGTCTTTGAATAGCTCGAGCGACTGGATGCGTGTGTTCTGGCCCTTGTTTGCATGGAGCGTGCGGACGCGGCCAGGGTAGATCTCCTCGAGAAAATTTCCGATTTGCTCGGCTCGGTCTTTCTCGCGGACAAAAATCATGGCTTGGAGGCCTTCGAGCTCGCCCTTGAGCAAATGCTCGAGCAGGTTGAGTTTCGTTCCAAAGTTGTTTGCCTGATAGCTTGATTGAGTCACGGACTCGACCGGCGTGCTTTGTGGGCTGACTTCAACGCGCGTGGGCCACAGCAAGAATTCCTCGGCCATCAGCTCCGTCTTCGAAGGGTAGGTCGCAGAAAAGAGCAGGTTTTGCCGCTTGGTGGGCAAAATCTCCAAAAGCTTGCGCAACTGAGGCATGAAGCCCAAGCCCATCATACGGTCCGCCTCATCGAGGACCAAGTGCTTGACTTGCTTGACGTGCAAGCCCTCGCGCAAGTACAGCTCGCGGAAACGGCCGGGCGTGGAAACAACAATATCACAACCCCGTTCCAGGGCCTTCATCTGCCCGCGCGGTCCGACGCCGCCATACAGCGTGACGATGCGGAAATCCGTCTGGATGGCTGCGCGCCGAGCGACTTCGCCCACCTGTACAGCAAGCTCTTTGGAGGGGACCAAAATCACACAGCGCGGAAGCATGCCCTTTGCCTCTTGCATTTGCGAAAAGATTGGCAAGAGGTAGGCGAGCGTTTTTCCCGTGCCAGTTTGAGCAATGCCGATCACGTCTTGGCCTGCACGAACTGCGGGGATGGCCTTTTCCTGGATGGGTGTGGGCTCGGTAATGCCCATGTCTTTAAGGGCATCGAGGTATTGGCGCGTGATGCGGAGGTCGGCAAATGTCATGATTCCAAAAGGGTTTTTCGGCGCCATTCCGCCATGGCAATGCTTCCGGCAATCGCCGCATTGAGTGATTCTGCCTGGCCACTGCCGGGAATCGAGCACAAATCCGTGCACGCATCTTTCACCGCCTGGGACATCCCATGGCTTTCACTGCCGATGATGGCAATTCCACTGCTGACTGCAAATGGGGCAAACATGGACTTGGCATCCATATCGAAGCCGACGACTTTAATCTCTTCGGCAACCGCCGTTTCCAGGTACGGCGCAAGCTCAACTTCCCACACCGGCACACGAAAACTAGAGCCCATGGCCGCCTGCACCACCTTTGGGTGGATGGGGTCAACACTGTCCTGGCTGACAAGCAAGCCCTTGAAGCCAAACCACTCAGCCGATCGCATCAGGGCCCCCATGTTGCCGGGATCACGCAAGCCATCCAAGGCCAATACCCCAGGCGTTCCCGAGCCATCCTCAATCAAAGCCTTCAATTCCGCTGGACTCGGTGCGTCTTTAGGGGTGTAGGCCACGATGGCCAAAACGCCCGGCGCAGTCTTCATCGAGCTCATGCGTTGCATCGAATTCTCGGAAATAACCTCCAGCCTCATGGACATGGGAATCCGCTCTTCCTCTGCCGCGGTCGCGTAGCACTGCACAATTTCGGCACCGCTTTCAAAGGCCTCGCTGACGACTTTGTGTCCCTCGACGACAAACAGTCCCTGCGCTCGCCGTTCTTTGCGATCTCTCAGCGCACGCACGCGCATAATTTCATTTCGGGTCGCCACGGCTCAATTGCAAATGGGTTCAAACTGCCCCCGGTTTCCTCGGAAATTCTCCAAGTCCCAACGGGCTTCATTTGCGCGTGCAATTTGGTCAATTATTCTGTGCCAATTTGCGTTGTCCCCATCGATTTGTTTAGGTCAATCCGAATTCGCTCAGCCGGCAAGCGATACGGCTCCACTTCTCTGGCGAAACAACATTGAATTCAAAGCATCCGCTGGTGGTCAACGGGCGCAAGAAGCGCACAATGGAAACAACGCACACAATGCACTGCGCCTCGACCTTCAAAATGCGCTCGTCCAGAAAGCTCCACTTCGTCTGGTTGGAATGCCGTTGCGTCATTGGCTTCTAGGAAAAGAGGCGCGGGGCAAGGCCGAAGCGATCGACACGGTCCAAACGCAGAAGACCGTGCGGCACATGGAGGCGCGGCTGGCCGAGCATGGTTATTTCGATGGCGATGTGCAGGCCCACTGGGCGAGCGATCGCGGAAAACTCGAGCAGACGTTCTCGGTGCGGACCGGCACCCAATG
>CALACF010000148.1 GCA_937890245.1 uncultured Flavobacteriales bacterium | reverse complement strand
GTTGGTGGCCGTGACTGTGGTCGGTAATCATCCCGTAGACCAGCGCGATCACGCCCAAGGCCATCAGGACATAGGTGAGCACCTTGGCCCGTCCCTCAAACTGAAACTGCGTAATTTTCATGTCAGTGCGTGTTTTCGTCGTTGTCTTCCGCGACATCATCACCCCCTTGGAGGACATTGATATATGCAATGATCTCCCAACGCTGACGAGGGTTCAACTGAGAAGCATGCGAGCCCATCAAGCCCTTTCCATATTTGATGGTGTGGTACATCTTGCCGTCGGGCAAATCCACAAGTTTGACGCTGTAATCCGGAATGCCCACAATGTGGCCATTCTGAGAAATCTTGCCATCGCCCTTGCCTTTTTCACCGTGGCATTGCGTGCACATCGTCGTGTACAGCGCTTCCCCAGCTTCAGCCGCAGCCGTTTGATCTTTCAAAGGTGAATGCCAATCAAGCCCTGCTTCCTCATAGCCTTCCGGCGTATTTTCAAAGGGGTACGGCATGGACAAGGCGCGCTCCAAAACATCCTCACCTCTGTAGGCGATCGTGCCTTCCACCGGCTTGCGAGCAGAGGAAGTGTTGCGCTGCGCTGCAGCGGTCTCCTCAGTGAAATGGTAGGGGTCCATGCCATAGTCCACATAGGCCTCCACAGCGTGGGAGCGGTACATATCGGGCATGAACTCCAAGCCCGGAGAGTCCGGGTTGGTTGTGCAACTGCCCAGCAAGAACGCTGGAAGTGCCAAAGCTGAGAGCAAAATATTGGCCGTTTTCATCACGCTTCGTATTGCTTGGTGCTCATTTCAAAAGGTGAAGTTTTCGAAGCTGCAGCCTCGAGCTCCTCAACGCTCATCTCATTTTCAGCGTCCAACATCTCGATCACGAACATGTCGTCCGATGTGCGGGGATCGGGGTTGGTCGCTGGCATACCGGGCAGCGTACCGTTGCGCAACATGTAGGTCAGGGCCATGCCATGCGCTCCACATAAAACCGAAAACTCAAACGTCACCGGCACAAAAGCAGGCAAGTTCTCCAGCAGAGAAAAACTCGGCTTTCCGCCGATATTCATCGGCCAATCCGAAATCATGAAGTACCACATGCCCAGCAGTGCAAGCGAGGTGCCCGTCATGGCGAACATGAAAGACACAATTGCCAAACGCGTGCGCTTGATGCCGATCACTGGATCGATGCCGTGGACTGGAAAAGGAGAGTATACATCCTTGATGTGGATGCCCTGTGCTACGAGTTCACGGGCCGCTTCGAGCAGCTTCATGTCGTCGTCGTACATCACGTGAAGAACCTTGTTATCAGCCATAATTACTTGGATTCTTGGTTTTGCACTGCCTTCTGGCTGTCGCCTGATGACTTGAGGATGGACTTCAACTCATTCAATGCCAAGACGGGGAAGTACCTCGTAAACAGCAAGAAGAGCGTCAAGAAAATGCCGAGCGTTCCGATGAACACGCCCACGTCAATGGAAGTGGCGTTGAACTCTCCCCAAGAAGATGGATTGTAGTCCCGGTGAAGCGAGGTTACAATGATCACGTAGCGCTCGAACCACATGCCGATGTTCACCACAATGGAAAGAGCAAACGTGGCCACCAAGCTCCGGCGAATTTTTCTGAACCAGAACAACTGGGGTGAGATCACGTTGCACGTCATCATAATCCAATAGCTCGTAGCGTAAGGCCCTGAGAATCGGTTGATGAATGCATAGCTCTCGTACTCAACTCCGCTGTACCAAGAGATGAAAAGCTCCGTCAAGTAGGCTACGCCTACAATTGAACCCGTCACGATGATCACGATGTTCATGTACTCGACGTGGCGAACGTGGATGTAGTCTTCCAACTTCATCACCTTCCTCATCACGAGCAACAAGGTCTGCACCATGGCAAAGCCCGAAAAAACAGCACCCGAAACGAAGTAAGGCGGGAAGATGGTTGTGTGCCAACCTGGAATCACCGCCGTTGCAAAGTCCATCGACACGATGGAGTGTACCGAGAAAACCAGCGGTGTCGCGATACCAGCCAGCACCAAGCTGACCTCCTCAAAACGGCTCCACTGCTTCGCGCGGCCACTCCAACCAAAGCTCAGGATGCCGTAAATCTTCTTGGCCAATGGCTTGGTCATCCGGTCGCGAATGGTCGCGAAGTCAGGGATCAAACCGATGTACCAGAACACCAGTGAAACAGAGAAATATGTCGAGATGGCGAACACGTCCCACAGCAGTGGTGAATTGAAGTTCACCCAAAGCGATCCAAATTGGTTTGGCAACGGGAACACCCAGTAACCGACCCAGATTCGGCCCATGTGAATGCCCGGGAATATCGCGGCCATGATCACGGCAAAAATGGTCATCGCCTCCGCTGAACGGTTGATGGCCATTCTCCATTTCTGTCGGAAGAGCAACAGCACCGCCGAAATCAACGTGCCAGCGTGACCGATACCGACCCACCAGACGAAGTTGGTGATGTCCCAGGCCCAGCCCACTGTTTTGTTAAGACCCCAGACGCCGATGCCCGTACCGATCAGGTAAAGGATGCAGCCGATGCCATACAAGGCAACGAGACTAGAAATCGTAATGAGGATCTTCCACGACTTCGGTGCGGGGCCCACAATGGGTCCCACCACGTCATCCGTGATGTCCTTGTAGCTTTTGTTCCCTAAGATCAGGGGCTCTCGGATGGCTGCTTCTTGCTGCATGAATCAGGCCTTATCGTTATTGCGAATCTTGGTCAAGTAGGCGACGTTTGGCTGGATGCCGACCTCTTCTAATGCGTGGTACGCACGGTTGTTGTCGTACGTCGCCCGCACTTTACTCTTGCTGTCGTTCAAATCACCAAATGTGATAGCATGCGTTGGGCAAGCCTCGGCACACGCTGTTTTGATTGCGCCGTCAACCACTGGCTTGCCAGCGTTTTTTGCTACGAGCTTTCCTTCTTGCGTGCGTTGCACACACAAGCTACACTTCTCCATAACGCCACGTGTACGAACCACCACATCGGGGTTCAAGACCAAGCGTGTCATCGCGTCTTGAGCCGGGTTTACGTTCTGGAACTTGTCGTTTCCGCTGTAGTTAAACCAATTGAACCTACGCACCTTGAATGGGCAGTTGTTCGCGCAATAACGCGTCCCAATGCACCGGTTGTAAGCCATCTGGTTCATGCCTTCGTTGCTGTGCGTTGTCGCTGCCACAGGACACACCGTTTCACACGGGGCGTGGTTGCAATGCTGGCACATCATCGGCATGTGGACCGTCTCTGGATTGGCCGAAGGCTCTTCCATCAAAGCGTAACTACCGATCACACCGACACCTTCTTCAGCGCCGCGCTCCTGGCTCCAGTCCGAAGCGTAAAAGCGGTCGATACGCATCCAGTGCATGTCGCGGTGGCGCAGGACCTCGTCCTTTCCGACAACCGACACGTTGTTCTCGATGTGGCAAGCCGTGACGCAAGCGCTACAACCTGTGCAGCTAGTCAAGTCGATCGCCATGCCCCAGCGGTGGCCCACCTCTTCCACTGCGTGCTCATGCCACAGGTCGAAGTTGTCGAGCGTTTTCTTGTCCAAGGCATTGATCTCTCCGTCGCCGTTCACATCCGCGTGGACGCCGAGCGACATCGACTTGTTCCAAGAGGCCTCGCCTCTGACGGCTGATTTCTCGGGCAAGAAATTAGCAAATGTGGTCTCCTTCACGATTGAATCGCGGCCCATGAACGTGTGGTGCATTTGTGTGCATGCCAATGCATACTCGGCCCCCGTGGCCTCCACCGTTACATCCATCGCCGTGTAAAGTGGCAACCCCTGTTGATCTCCAACAAGTCCGAACACATTGGCACCGATCGGCACCAGGTTCCCATTGGCATCTGCAAGATGCTCTCCGTCCGGTCCGATTTGGTAAGCAGCGCGGCCGATGGCCTCGCCAGAACCGCCCCGGCCGTAGCCCAATGCAATGCCCAAGCTGCCAGGCGCCTGACCTGGTTGTGCAAAAGCAGGCAATTCGAGCGACTCTCCGTCCACCGTCACCTTGACCACAGAAGCCCAATCCTTTTCAGCGAGGTGCAAGTTGAGGCCCAAGGCCTCCATATCGACGCGCGAGAGGGTCACGTAGTTGTCCCACGTCACCTTCGAAATTGGATCTGGCGTCTCCTGCAACATCGGGTTGGCAGCAGATTGGCCATCGCCTGCGCCGACCTTTTGGTAGAACGACGCTTGCATCTTTCCGCCTTTTGTCGCGTTGACCGCTTGCAATGCGCTGCTCAAGTCGGCAGACATCACCACGGTCGCTTCGCTCGGCTCAGCTTCAACCTGCATCGAGCCGCCG
>CALACF010000147.1 GCA_937890245.1 uncultured Flavobacteriales bacterium | reverse complement strand
CCGCGTAAATGTCCTCTTCCTCCTCGGGGGTAAAGCCTGACAGGTGGTAGCTCAGCGTCGTTACGACTCCCGTCCGTATGTCGGTATCGCCCTGGCCGGAGTACCATGTTCCAACACTCCAGGGGGTTGCGGACGGTTCCATCACGCCAGCGTCACCGAGATCGTTGCGCGCCTTGTCCACTACTGTCAGACCCTCATCCCGGTCGATATCGTCCAGCTCCATGTCCCACCCCTCTTCGTCCTCCCAGCCGTTGTCTTCCTCGTCCGTGTCCGGGTCGTAGGTTGAGTAGGTGACGCGAATCCGCCGTCCCTCACGATCCCTGATTCCCGCCCGCCTGGCCAGGCTGCGCGCTCCGGCCTCGTGCAGGATTGAGTTGATGATGTCGGCGGCTCTCATTCTCTGTACCACCTCTCCCGGTAAGCTTTATAGGCATCGCTGGCGTCGAGCATGATGTAGAAAAGAAAGTAACCCGCATGCGCACCGATCCCGCGTTCGAGGTCGGCCCAGGTGCCTCCGAACCCTCCGACCAATTCCGCATCCTGGATGGGGTCCTCGTCCGCATACACCCGCACCAACTTTTCGGCCTTGGTGCCGGTGGTGAAGTACATCCGAACCAAAAGATCGCCGTGTGAATCGTGACCTTCGTCAGAAAGGCTGGTAAATCCCGCTTGGCTGAATATGCGCTGAATATTGCGCTCAAGCCGAAGGGCGTCCTTCGTGACCTGATTAGAGTCTATCGGATCATGCCCGTCTCCCTCGTAGAATGTGTCGTCCCATTCTACGCCTATGGCCGCGTAGACGTAGTGCTCCTCGGTCGGATAGATGCCAATACCTCGCCTGGCCAGGCCCCTGACGCCCTCACCGATCAGGGACTGCGCGATTAACGATGGACTCACACCCTAACTACCGGCGCCGTGTTCTACAAAGGATAGCGGCAACGCAAAAACGTATACACCTATGGGAAAAAAGAGCAGCAGATGGACAACAGACAGCCTCGAATCGCTGCTGAAGAGACAATATGCCAAAAAACAAGCTCAAGTTGAAGCTGGAGGGGATCGGACATCCACCCAGCTTCAAGAACTCGAAGGTGATCCTCCAAAGGTGGGCCGTCGTAAAGGGAAAGAAAAAGCGGGTGCCGTTCATCGGGACGGACCCAGTGAAGAAGCTGTGGATGGAACGGGCCACCCGCAGTATGAAGTATCAATTGTCATCCTTATATCGGACGAGCGAGACAGAGACCTTGACGGGGCGGTTAGCACAATCCTTGATTGTCTCGTGCATTCCATTCGTGAAGTACGCGAAGAAGAAGGCATCGCGGACCACCGCCTCAAAGGCTTCGACGACAGCCGCAAGTGGATCGCCCGCGAAACCGTCGACTACCGCAAAGTCCCCAAGGGCGAGGAAGGCGCGGAAATCGAAATAGGGTTCTATAACGATAATGAGCGACTCTTTACCCCCTAGCCTTGGGCTGAAGCCCAACTCCCTGCTGCCCGCGTCGCTGATGGTGTCCGGTGTCCCGTACCCGAGCATGGTGCTGGAGGGTGACTCCGTGGAGTGCCTGAAGCAGGTGCCCGACGAGCACTTCCAACTCACCGTAACATCACCTCCTTACGACGACCTGCGCAGTTATCAGAGTGGAGGCAAGCTCGACTGGGACTTCAAGGAGACGGCCCGACAGCTCTACAGGACCACATGCGTCGGTGGAGTGGTCTGCTGGGTGGTCAACGACTCCACGGTTAAGGGGGCTGAGTCCCTGACATCAGCCCGGCAGAAGATTTTCTTTGTAGACGAATGCGGCTTCCAGGTCCACGACACGATGATCTACCAGAAGCCCAATTTCAGCAACCCGTCCAAGGGCCGCTACCACCAGGTGTTCGAATACGTGTTCGTGCTCTCCAAGGGAAAGCCGCGCTGTTTCAACCCTATCATGGATCGGCGCAACATATCCGCTGGTAAGGACGGGAGCATGGGAGCCAACACCTGCACCCAGTCCGACGGGTCCAAGGTGGTGCGAAAACGTCGCGTTGTCAGCGAGTTCGGTATGCGCCACAACATCTGGAAGGGCAATACACGCGGGCAGGAGGAGATGTGCCAAAAGCTCAAGCACCCGGCCATGATGCCCAAGTGGCTGGCTCGCGACCTCATCCTGTCCTTCTCCGACGTGGGTGACCTCGTCGCCGACTGTTTTGCCGGGAGCGGAACCACAGGCATCCAGGCACTCAAGTATGGGAGAAGGTCGTGGCTGTGCGACAAGTCCTCAGAATACTCAAAATCACTACGAACAACGATACAATCACATGAAACCCTATCCCTTTATTGATCAACGCCACCACCCGATCCTCTCCAGCATCGCCAAGAACCACCAAGTGGGAGGCGATGTCGTCCTGGCAGAACTCTACGGCCTGGCCAAGGATATTTTCCTCGGAAACGTTAAGACCAAGCAGAAGTATTTCTGTTCGCGCATGGAGCTGGCCAACAACCTGATTGTAGCGACTGCCACAATCGAGGACAGTGGGGTCTACGTTCAGCTGTCTGGCATGCTGTGCGAGGTGGACCACATGGTGATGACCACCGGGCAGAAGTTCTCAGTTGAGGCCAAGGACGGCACGGGAAACGTGGCTTCCAAGACCTGGTAGCGACTCCATCGCCGGTCCGTGCCGGTAGTCCATCAGCTCACGCCCGTCGTCATTGACGGCCCGCAGGTCGTCCTCGATGCACCACATCTCTAGGACCTCGACCTGCCTGCGATTCAGCCGTGTGTAGTGGCAGTAAAGCGTGTCGCCCTGGAGGGATATGCGCACCCACCCTTTGGTGAACATGGCGGCGTATATTTTCCCCTGCTGCGCCCACCAGCCCCGTTCAATGTTCGATTTTGGGAGCCTGATCTTCGTCACCTCCTGAGCGTAGTCGATGTGAGAGGCGCCCACGTCCGTCTTCTCACCATTGGAGTCCATCCAGTACTTTGCGTCCCTGGTGACCTCGTCGATAACCCGTTTAGCAGAGGTGGTGGATTGCATCATGCTGAACTGTTGCTGCTCGATGAGGACGACGAGGATGGGTCGAGCACCACGGCGGGCACCGGGGGCCAAAACTCTTGCTGGGCCGTGTAGATTCCGAGCTCGATCATCCACGGCTGGAGAGCAGCGATCACCGGCGTCGTAGCCTTGATCCCGTTCGACATCATCGCCGTGCCCGTAGCCGGATCGAACGACAGGCCAGCCGGAACCAGGGCAGGCATCGCTGAGT
>CALACF010000146.1 GCA_937890245.1 uncultured Flavobacteriales bacterium | reverse complement strand
CCATCGATCGGATCAGTGAACCGACTTCCACGGTAGAATATGCCAATCGCCTGCATGCCCAAGTGAGCAAAACGCTGCAAGCGGTGCCGGGGCACAAAACGGGAAACGACGGAAATCAATGCGCGCATGGGCGCGAAAGATACGGGTGAATTGGACGACTCAACTATCGTATAATCACGCGGTCAATGAGATCGCGGCCGAGGTGTTCGTTGAGCATATCGGCGATCCGCCCCTTGCTCATCGCGAATTCCTCCTTCAGTGGGGCGCTGTCCAGTTCGACCATCATCGCGCCTTTTTGTACGGTAATTTTCCGCGTTTTCGAAACAATGACGGGCGGCATCACCTCCTCCCAAGCGGCCCGAACCTTTGCTTCGTCCAGTTTTGATCCCAATCCATGAAGGCGCACCCATTCTGCAATGACATCGCCCAAGGCGACGGCCTCCTTAAACTTCTTCCGTCGCATGGTTTGGCTGGATTTCTGGTTGCTTGTTTGGTTCGATCAGATCGACTCCATCTGGGCTGACGGCGAACACGCGGGGCTCGATGCCGGCCGCGCGAAGAAGCGCGGGGATTCGGCCCAGGGCGGTATCCGTTATAATGACTTGGCCGAAATCGTTGGTTGCTACGTGGGCCATCAGGGCGCCGGCGCGGTGCTGGTCGATTTTATCGAAGATATCGTCCAGCAGCAAGATCGGAGGCCGGCCGACGGCTTTTGCTAGGTAGGCGACTTGGGCCAGGCGAAGTGCCAGTAAAAAGGTCTTCTGCTGGCCCTGAGAGCCGAAGCGTTTGATCGGGCGCCCACCAAGGGTACAGGACAAATCGTCCTTGTGAACGCCGACCGTGGTACGGCGCAGCCGGCGATCGTCGGGGGCTGCTTCGCTCAATTGGGCTGCAAAATCTCCAGTGGAAAGTCCCGAGCTGTAGTCCAGGCCTACCTGTTCTCTGCCGCCGCATAATTCTCGATGGATTCCGTCGAATGTTTCGACAAAACGCGTGATAAACACCTTGCGTGCTTCGTGAATGAAGGTGGCCAAGGGGACCATCCGCTCATTCCAAGGGGCGATTTGCTCGGGGTCCCACTTGCGATTTTCGGCAAAGTAGCGGAGCAAATTGTTCCGTTGGAGCAGCAGTCGATTGTAGTCCATCAGGCGGTCGAGATAGCCACGATCAAACTGGGAAATAATCTGGTCCATCAATCGGCGACGGACTTCACTGCCCCCGTGGATCAACTCGGTATCCGACGGTGCAATCATCACCACGGGAAACTTGCCAATGTGGTCCGCGAGCTTTGTATAGAGCTTGTCGTTGCGTTTGAACGACTTCTTCTGCCCCCGTTTCACAGCACAAACAACGCGGTCTGTGCGCAAGTCTCCTTCTGGCTCGAGCAGCTCAAACGTGCCGTCCACAACCATGAATTCAGCGTTGTGTCGAATGTTCTGAGAATCGATGGGATTGAAGAAACTCTTGCAGTTGCCCAAGTAGTGTACGGCGTCTAAAATGTTCGTCTTGCCGCTGCCATTGTCCCCCAAGAAACAATTCACGCCGGACCCCAATTCCACACAGGCCTCCTTATGGTTCTTAAAATCAACAAGTTGTAGCTTTATCAGATGCACGGCGCGGGGCGGAAAGGTATTGAAGACGAAGATGTGCAAATTACGTCGGCATTGCTTGCCTCGCTTGGGCTATTTTTGCGCCTCCATCGAAAGACCATGGCAGACCAGAACATCCCCAACGCAGCTCCCAACACGTTCACCGCAACGGGCGCCGAGAAATTCATAAACGACAACCGCCAGCGTTTTGTATACGTTATTGGAGCGGTTATCGCAGTAATCGTCCTTTCGATCGGATACGACGAGTTCGTCGTACAGCCAGCGAACGCGGACGCCAACGAAGACATGTGGCGCGCAGAGCAATACTTCATGGTCGACTCCACGGATTGGGCACTGAACGGCGACGGATTGTCAGCCACCCTCCAAGACGTGATGGACGAGCACAGCGGAACATCAGCTGCCGCGCGCGCAGCATACGAGATGGGCCTCATCCTCCGTGGTGAAGGCGACTTCGCTGGCGCATTGGACGCGTTCAACGAATCGGATATGGATGGCGAAATCCTTTCGGTTATCGTAGAGATCAACCGCGGCGACTGCATGGTCGAGCTCGGTGATTACGACGCAGCCCTGCGCACCTTCAATGCCGCTGCAAAATCTGCAACTGGCTCAAATGCCGGGGGCTACCTCGCTCCATTGGCCTTGTACAAATCAGCTGTGGTTGCCATGGAATTGGGCAACAAAAGCTCGGCAAGTGCCAGCTTGAATAGCATCGTCAAAGACTACCCGAACTCGCCACAACGCGGAGCCGCAGAGGGCCTCGCAGCGGCATTGGGCAACGGCTGATGGCCACCGAAAGTCGGCCATCTTTTGACCCCCGCAACTTGCCAAAAGTTGACGGTATTCATCGCGTTGGTGTGGTTGTATCCAAGTGGAACCCTGAAATCACACACGCCCTGCGCGACGGTGCACTCGCCGTCCTCAAAGCGGCCGGCATGTTGAACATAGACGTGCACGAAGTGCCTGGGGCTTTCGAGCTACCGCTTGGCGCCAGCTGGCTTTTGAACAGAAAAAGATGCCAGGCTGTGATTGCTATCGGCAGTGTTGTTCGCGGTGAGACCGCCCATTTTGACTACGTCTGCGCAAGTACTGCCAACGGACTGATGAATTTGGGACTGAGCGAAGAACGCCCTGTCATCTTTTGCGTGTTGACAGACGACAACATCGAGCAGTCCCGTGCCCGGGCTGGAGGAGCATTGGGCAACAAGGGTGAAGAAGCGGCCCTGGCTTGCCTTCAAATGCTTGCGCTCAAGGACGAAATCGACGAAGACTGAGCCCCATGCTGCGGCTGGCACCTCTTCACAAGGTCTTGCTGGCCGGATTGGCCTTCCGCATGGTTGCCGTGTTCTTCAGCACGGGCTATCTAATGCACGACGACCATTTTCTTGTGGTCGAAGCCGCGGGGAGCTGGGCGGATGGCGAGGACTACAACAGGTGGTTGCCGTGGAACCAGGAAGCGGACCAGATTCAGGCGCATCCAGCCAATTTTGCCTACGTCGGCACCCAATTCCTACTGTTCAAGGCATTGGACTTCGCTGGCATTGTACAGCCGCAAAGCCAGATGCTGGTCGTGCGTTTTTTACACGCGCTGTTTTCCCTGCTAATCATCGTGCTGGGCCACCGCCTGGCCGTGCGCTTGGGCGCCGACCAAAAAACCGCTCTACTTGTGGCTTGGATCCTGGCTGTCGGTGGGCTGTTCCCAAATCTCGCCGTCCGAAATCTCGTGGAGATGGTCTGTATTCCACCGCTGCTGTGGGGGCTGGCGGCTGCGGTAAAGAGCGAGAAACTGGACCTCCGATCGGTGTTGGTTGCGGGTGTGGGGATCGGCATCGCCACGGGGCTGCGCTACCAATGCGGCCTGTTTGGGCTGGGACTGGGCGGCGTGTTGCTGGTGCAACGACAATGGCGCGAAGCAGTACAAATTGGCGTGGTGGCCCTGGCCACTTTTGCCGTCATGCAATCGGCCGATCTGCTGGTTTGGGGCGAGCCTTTTGTGCAGCTGCGGGCTTACCTCAACTACAACGGAACCCACGCCGGTGAGTACCCGACCGGGCCGTGGTACATCTACCTCTTGACGATCGGTGGGCTCCTTATCCCCCCGGTCAGCTTGCTGATTCTTTTCGGTTTTTTCGCGGGATTTTTCGCCGGGATTTTTGTTAGAAATGCCAATTCAGATGCGCCCAAACACTTGAGATGGTGGCGGGTTGCCGTCCCAACCCTGCTGTTTCTGGTATTCCACAGCGTCTACGTAAACAAGCAGGAGCGTTTCATTTTACCCGCCATCCCAGCGTTGGTCGCCTTGGGACTTTACGGCTGGTCGCTTTGGCGGGCGCGCAGTGCATGGTGGTCAGGCCGCGCTGTGTTTGAGCGCTGGATTTGGCGAGCATTTTGGGGACTGAACACCGTGGCGCTCTTGGCCTTCACCATCATCCCTGGAAAATCCAGCCGCGTTGGCGCCATGGACTATATGTACGCCCAAGGGGCCGAGAACTTCCTAGTGGTACAGGTCGATGCGGCGCCGATGATGCCACGATTTTACGCTGGAACCTGGGCCGAGTACTATTGGAGCGATCGCCGCACGCCTGCCGAGAATCCACAC
>CALACF010000145.1 GCA_937890245.1 uncultured Flavobacteriales bacterium | reverse complement strand
ATGCCGATGGCAACAGCTCAAGCAGAGCCTGGATTGGGCACATCCAGTGACCCCGTCGAAATCAAAATTGTCGCTGTTGAATCCTACGCCAATACGTGGAGGACGGTTCTCCTTCCTGAGTTTAACAAGGCGTTCCCAAACGTGCACATAACGTTTGACGGCGTGCCTTATGGCAATTTGCTGGCAAAAATGATGCTGGATTCAACCAGTCCGACCCCGGAATACGACATCCTTGTGATTGACGATCCCTGGGTTCCGCAGCTGGCCGAAATTGGTGCGCTCATGAATTTGAAGGGCAAAAAGATCGGGGCGATGACGGACAAGGGATATGACTGGGACGATTTCAATGCTGCGCCGCTGGCTGCAGGAGAATGGGATGGTACTCAGTACGCAGTTCCTGTCCGCTCTAACCTGCTGCTCAGATTTTACAATCGGACTCTCTACAAGAATGCTGGATTGCCCGAGCCGACACCAGCGCAAACTTGGGAGCAGTTTTTCAGCGAAGCTAAACAGCTGGTACGAGATACAAATGGCGATGGCAAAGCTGACCGTTGGGCCATCGATACATATTTCGTTCGCGACTCGCTGACGCCGACGATATGGCAGTCTATTCTCAACGCAAACGGCGGTAAACTGCTCGATGCGTCGGGCGCGCCAGCATTTGCCAATGATATTGGTGTAAAGTCACTTGAAACACACAAGCGCCTTCTCGATTACGCGCCTCCTGGTGCGGTCGGGCATGGTTTCTCAGAGTCTCTGACGGCATTCCGCCAGGGCCTCGTTGCCAACATGTTCAATTGGGGCAGCGTCTATAAATCGACGGCTATCGATTCGAAGTCGACCACGTTGACTGAGGACGAAGTTGGAATTCAGGTCCTGCCAGTGGGCAGCGCACAAGCCGGTGTGCATCGTGGCATCTGGATCGCTGGCATTAGCAGCAAAACCGAGAGCCTTGAAGCATCGTGGGCGTTTTTACAATGGTTATCTTCCAAGGAAGGCGAGAGCATTAACGCCTCTTTGGTTGGCTCATTCCCCGCACGCAAGTCTACACTCAACGGTAAGCCCGCTGC
>CALACF010000144.1 GCA_937890245.1 uncultured Flavobacteriales bacterium | reverse complement strand
TTCATTCGTACTTTACGGACGTTATAAACCAAACCAAATCACTTTGTCATGCGTAAAATCATGCTTCTTCTTGCCCTCGTTGGCTTTTCTTTTTCTGCTTGGTCGCAAGACTGCAGTGGTGCAGACCATACTGTCTACGTCGAGAATTTTTCATATACACCTTCAGCTCTGACCGTTTCAGCGGGTGACGTGATCGCCTTCGTGAACAATGGTGGATTTCACGATGTCAACGGTGTATCGTCAAGCTTGGGGGACGCTTGGTCCAACCCTGAAACATTTTCACTCGGCTCCATTACTGGCGGCGCAACCGGTGTCTGCATGGGCACGGTGACCTTGAACATCCCTGGCACCTATAATTACGACTGCTCTGTTTATGGGCACGCCTCACAGGGGATGGTTGCCTCGATTGTTGTCGAGCCAGCTGCGAGTAGCGTAACATTCACGGTGGATGCCTCGCAAATTACGGTTGAGCCAGAGGGTATGCAGCTCGTTGGTGCCATGAATGACTGGGGCGGTGAAGACATGGCCGACAACGGCGATGGAACGTGGTCTGTGACCAAGGCCTTGGCTGACGGTGGTTATGAGTTCAAGTTTAGGAATGGTTACAATGGCTGGGAAAACGTTGTAAACCGGTCGGTTACGGTTGCCGGTGCTGACTTGGCATACAGCGCGTGTTTCGACACGGAATTGGATATGTGCCCGAGCTCGATGGTCACGGTGACCTTCCAGGTGGACATGGCCAATGAAACGCTAGCCGCAGGTGACGTCGTTCGCGTGGCGGGCGCCTTCAACGGTTGGAGCGACAGCGCAACTGACTTGGCGGACACGAACGCAGACGGCGTTTGGGCGGCCGACATCGAAGTGAATCCAGGCACTTCATCGGAGTACAAGTTCTTGATCAACGCATGGGGAACGGACGAAACGGGATTGGGCGGTACCGATTGTGATGCAGGCGGTGGCAACCGAGGCTTCACAGTCTCCGATGCGGATACTGTGCTCGGCGTTACCTGCTACAACGTGTGCGGGCCTTGCCCGACGAGCACGCTGCTGTACGCCACGCTTGACGCGAGTTGCTCGGGCATTGCAGATGTGACGTCGGTAAGGATTGGCGGACCTAATTGGGCATGGGATCCATTGGCGGGCCCAGAAGCAGTGGATCAAGGTGCCGGTATGTGGCTGGTAACCTTGCCCGAGACGCCGCTCAGCGACATGGAGTACCGTTGGCAGATCAATGGCACCTTTGAGGACATGACGGCCAACGCAGCTTGTGCGCCCGGCACGGATGGAGGGACAAACAATCGAGTGTGGGCCGTTGGCTCTGGTGATCTAGCCGACACATGGGCCAGTTGTGACGCCTGTCCCGCACCGACGGATTCGGTGATGGTGACACTGCGTGTAGACATGAGCACCGAGGGGGCGAATCCCATCGGCGTGTTTGTGACGGGATCATTTCAGGGCTGGAACTTGGGTGGAACACAGCTCGTCGATGAGGGTGCAGATATTTTCAGCACGAGCTTCAATGCGCTTCCTGGCGATGAGATTTCTTACAGTTTCGTTAACGGCACGGACTGGGGCTTCCAAGAAAGCGTTCCACAGAGCTGCGGTGTCTCCAATGGATTTGGCGGATTTAACCGTGGTTTCACTACGCCTGCAGAGGATCACGTGGTGCCGACACATTGCTTCAGCTCTTGTTTGGCGTGCGGAAATACCCTGCCGACAGTTGATGTGACCTTCACTGTATTGACGTCAAATATTGATGTCGCAGCTGGAGGTATGCACCTCGCGGGTTCAATGCAAGGCTGGAACGACAGTTCTACGCAATTGACCGACAACGGCGATGATTCTTGGTCCGTAACCTTGGGCCTGGAAGCTGGCAGCTATGAGTACAAGTTCTTGAACGGACCCGGCGGCTTTGAAAACTTGGAGTGCGGCGGAAATCGCACTGTTTCAGTGGCCGACGGCGATGCACCTTTTGGGCAGACTTTCTGCTTTGGCCAATGTTCAGAATCGTGCGTTGTCGACCCAGACCCCGCGGACATTACTTTTTCGGTTGACATGTCGCAGGTAATTGGCCTAGAGGCAGACAACGTGTTTGTGACGGGGTCGTTCACCGATCCCGCCTGGCAGGGCGGAGGCATCTTAATGGATGACAGCGATGGCGACCTGGTCTATACGTCCACCGTCACGGTAAGCGGCGCGGCCTCATTTGAATACAAGTTCTTCAATGGCAACCCGTTCCCAGGCGGCGTGAGCACCGAGGTAGGCGGAGAAACCGGCGACTTCGAAACGGGCGGCTGCGGTATCGCCAATCCTTTTGGCGGATTCAACCGGACCCACACCCGTACGGGTTCAGCTGAAGTCCTGGCAACTGTATGTTGGGAGAGTTGTACCGGTTGCCAGCCTGTGCAGGACGGGCTTGGATGTACCGATGATAACGCGGTGAATTTTGACGCTGCTGCACTGACCAATGACGGATCTTGTCTCTACAATGTGCGCATCCGCGTAGATATGAGCAACGCTTCAGTCTCTGCTGCTGGTATGCACGTCGCCGGTGACTTCCAGGGATGGGATCCCGCGACCACGGCCTTGACGTTGATAGGTTTGAATGTGTACGAGTTACATCTCCAAGTAACGAATGGAGACTATGCCTTCCGCTACATCAACGGAGACGGATTTGACGACGGAGAATCCAACCTGAACACATGTGGTGTCGACGATGGCTTCGGCGGATTCAACCGGCATTTGACCGTTGCTGATGATCACCTTCAGCTCGAACTCGTCTGCTTCGACCAATGTGCGCTTTGCGCGGGTTGTACCGATCCATTCAGCTTGGAATTCGATCCTTTTGCCGGTTCGGATGATGGCAGTTGCGCTACGCCTCTTGTCGAGGGCTGCACCTATTCAAATGCTGACAATTACGACCCAGCTGCCAATGTTGACAATGGCTCTTGTGAGCTCAGCGGTTCATCAAGCTGTCCCACCGACGTTGACGGAGACGGAGCAACAGCCGTTGGCGACCTATTATTGCTTTTGGGAAGCTTCGGCCTGCCGTGCGAGTAACCTATTCGAGTTAAGCGTGCGCTACCTTTGCGCTGATGCAAAAACTCGCTGAAGCAAGATTGCCAACTGCGCACGGTGGTTTTACCGTGCTTGCCTTCGGAGAAGCCGGAGACCGATTCCCCCACGTCGTTTTGCGGGGGGAGCGGTCTCCGGCTTCTGACGTCGTTGATGTGCGCATCCATAGCGAGTGCATGACGGGCGACGTATTTGCATCCTTGCGCTGTGACTGTGGGGCCCAGCTCGATGCTGCGCTGGCTCACATCGGTGAGCACGGCGGGCTGTTGATCTATCTCAGGCAGGAGGGGCGTGGGATTGGCCTGGTTGAAAAGCTGAAGGCGTACAATCTTCAGGAGGAGGGGTTGGACACGTTTGCGGCCAATGCAGCTTTGGGCCATCCAGAAGACGGAAGGGACTACCAGCCCGCGGCTGAAATCCTTAAGACCTTGGGCATCGCACGGGTGCAACTGATGACGAACAACCCGGAGAAGGTTCAGGGCTTGATATCCTGCGGGGTTGAGGTTGTAGATCGTCTGCCGATAGAGGTGGGCAAACACCCCGAAAACGATGCCTATTTGAGGGCGAAAAGGCTCTTGTCTGGCCATTTTCTCGCGGGCTGAGGTCTAATTTCCCCGTGGTCAAGTCCACGAAGTTTTTCTATTTTTGAGC